>CAZFQD010000018.1:0-23091 GCA_964520885.1 uncultured Oscillospiraceae bacterium
AAACCTTGAATTAAAGGGCTGTCCGCTCTGTGGTTCCCATTCCTGCCCAAGCTTCTACGCATTAGATGAATGGGGACACACTTGTTACGATATAACCAAATGTCCAAAATATGATGTAACGAAAGACCCTGTCTTTTACTGTCAGGTATGTGGCAAAAGAAACGGAGATGGTACAAATGGCACTTGCGTTCAGTTTGTTAATGACACATATTGCCCTAACTGTGGTCATTTTGCGAAAGCAAATACCTGCCATACTTGCCCGTAAAATAAAAAATGTGATTTTAAGACTTGGCTTAACTGTCAAGTCTTTTTTTATGAAAAAAATTAATGTGAGGAGATCATTATGAGAAAAAAACACTGCAAATTAATCGCTGTGTTTATTGTAATTTGCACTTTTCTGTCTGTTGCTTCAATTAAAGCTTTAGCTCTTTCTTGGGACGGTAGTTCGACAGGCGGTGGCGGAGCAGGATATGCCGCAGGCCCAAATGGATATGCTATTAGAACAACAGGCGATAACTGCGTGGGATACAGATTTTCGATTGTAAACAAATATGGTAACAACAAGGTTTCAAAGGTTATTGATGTATTCAGAAACACATCATACGGCAATTTGGGATATAGTTCAGGATACAAGTTCACAACTAAATATAACAAAAAACAACTTATCAATAATCAAAATAATGGTTTTAGTACAAGTTCAAACACAAATAATTGTTATAAGGAAGCAAATATGGGCTTCGCATCCGCATTGCCCACACCAAGCGGTATAGGAACTTGGCAGAATAATAAAAATAATCTTAACCCCATTCTTTCTACTCTTGGCGCAGGAAATTTAGACAGTTTGGTAAATGGTGATAAAATACTTGTAGAGCCTTTATATGACATTCGTTTACAGAGCATTTATCACAGCATTACTGTAACAGAAACAGCTCTTTACGGTAAGTGGATTTTAGGAGTAAGTAGTAACGGTGGGTACAGTTCAACCAGTGAAACTTGGGGTTTTATAGCAGCATATACAAATAGGTATTATCCAAATTCACTATATACACCTGATGGACAAAGCTTATGGACAAGTGCTACAGCAATAGGTTCAACTTCAAAAGCCACATTTTATGATATTATTAATAGCGGCTACGGTGTTGGTATTGCTTATACTGAAACCAAACCCGATTTTAGTCCTACTTTAAGTGTTAATATATGTGAAACTTGGCGTGGTAGTAAATCAAACAGGAACTTCTATTTCGGTAACAGCAATGGTAGTACATTTGGTAATTTCACCTATGCTAATGGTTACCCTGTAATAGGCGACAGTGTCTGGCTTGCTGTTAATTTTCCAGCAGAAAGTCAAGCAGTAAGGGTTAGGCAGTATGTAAGACACGGTGGAAATTGGATTACACGAGATGTAAATTTGAGTAGCTCTGATAGTAACTCAAGATGGTTTGATGTTATTTTTACTGGTGGTGAAGGTGGCGGCTCGCAGCCAACAAATTTTGTTGAATCAGGTCGTGTATTCTATTGGATTGAAGCTAAACAAGATTGGATTGACGATAACGGAAATGTGCTGAAATCAGGGGCGGTAAAAAGTTTTTATATCCCCATAAAGCCAAAGATAAATCGCTATCAAGTAACTATGTATGACATTACAGGCACATCGGTTGCAAGAAACGGAACGGCTGGTTTAAGTGGTGCAGTTTATGCAGGACAAAGAGCTTACCAAAAATACACTTATACCTCTGAGAACACATGGACATCAAGCAATTATTTAAGGGGTGCAACCTATGCGTGGACTAACAATGCTTGGAATACAGTGTATCCGCTAAATGGTGGTTCGGATCTTTATGCGGACAATCAAGGTATAAACACCAATTCTCCTTGGGAAAGATATAGCAATATTGGATTATATACAGTTCCCGACAACAGTGCAAACAACAACGGCAGTAATAGAATACCCTTTAAATTATGGACACATTGGGCAAGTGATATAAATAATACGGCGGAAACTACTTGGATTGATATTCCAATCGTTAAAGCAGATGTAGAATTAAAAGAAATTCGCTTAATTGATGAGAATAATTACTATGTCGTAGGAAATAAGCTCTATCCAAATCAAAAGGTAATACCTCAATATGTTTATAAGAACAATACTAATATTAATATTTTTGTAGAAGGATATAACTCTGACGGAACAAGAATTAGTGGCATTTATGCCATCCCTCCAAACGGTCAAATATATGTAAATGGCAAGCAAATTATAATACCGAGCCAAACCTCATATTCTATTTGGGGTGGCATTTATCTTGATGGTGCAGGAATTTATAATACTGGGTACGAAACCAATGGTTCTAATAATTCAAAATTGATTTCATATTCTGTTGAACATCCCCTTAAAATAGAATTTATAACTCCAAACGCATCATATCGAGAAAACACAGAGGTTGTAACAAGTTTTAAGATTATAAACTCAGCATCAATGAATTTTTACCCAACAAGCAATATATCAGTTAGATTTACAGCATATAAAGGTAGTACTATGGTTTATTCGGGAACCAAATCAAATGTTGTTGTACCAGCTAATAGTGATAATTTGGTATATTTTAAATGGCTTGTTCCCAATAACCTTAATCTTAGTAATCTAACACTGCTTGGTGAAGTTATAGAAAGCGGTGTAATTGTTAATTTCAAGACACTTGTGCATAGCACAACAACTTTTGCAAATAGCATAACCCCTGACACTCGCTTTGAAAAATCCGCACCGAGTGACTTTTTAAAAACAAATCCCCCTGTGATAAGCGGCATGAAAAACGCATCATGGAGTGAGTGGGTATATGAAAACAATGCCTTTGTAAAAAAGACTTATGGATTAGCATTTAATACAATATCAAAGCCAAGTATTGTTCCCGATGTTAATTCCCCTTCAAGAAAATACACAGGTGGACTTTGGTATATGGGTTCGGGTTATGGTTTTACAGCAAGTTGGAATACTCAAAACTCTGGCATATCAGGCACTCTTTATCCATTATCTACAGCATTCACTGGGGCACAGGTTGCAAGTGTTTATTTACCTGAATACAAATACAGTGGAGTAGTTAGCAAATATCGACACCTTGAAAGAATTGCAACAAATAGCTTTGCACTACCCCTTAATCCTTATGCACCAAGCAGTGCAAGGCTTCACTATGTGCCGTTATGGTTTCCTAATGGCATCTATTACACACAAGGCTATGTGAGTGACCTTTGGACTCCTGCCGGAATGATGAGCACATATATGAACTCAAACCCATTAGTTATTTCAAAATCAGCGTATGATGATTGGTATGTCGGCAGATAACAATTTAATATTAATATAGGCCACTTGTTCTATTTAAGACTAAGTGGCTTTTTTACATAGACATCTACTAAAAATAGATGGCTTTATAATGAGAGGAGTAAAATTAAATGTCAAACTGCAAAGTAATCGTCTTATGTAACCAAAAAGGTGGCGTAGGAAAAACCACTACCTGTGCAAATCTTGGAATCGGGCTTGCAATGCAAGGTGAAAGGGTATTACTTGTTGATGCTGATGCCCAAGGAAGCTTAACATTAAGTCTTGGCTATAAACGCCCTGATGAGCTTCCTGTATCCCTTGCAGATGTAATGCAAAGTGTAATTGACGACAAGCCAATACCTGATGGATACGGCATCTTGCATCACAACGAGGGTGTTGACCTTATGCCGTCTAATATCGACTTGTCCGGTATGGATGTAAGGCTAATTAATACGATGAGCAGAGAGAGCGTATTAAAAACCTATTTAGATGAGGTGAAAATCAAATATGATTATGTGCTCATCGACTGTATGCCTTCGCTTGGTATGATGACAATCAACGCTTTAACAGCAGCAGATAGTGCTATTATCCCATCGCAGCCACATTTCTTATCAGTTAAGGGCTTGGAGCTTCTATTATCCTCAATTTCCAAGGTTAAAAAGCAAATCAATCCAAAACTTAAAATTGACGGTATTTTAATGACTATGGTTAATAACCGTACTAACTTTACCAAAGAGATTATTGCCATTATGCGTGGACAGTATGGTGAGAATATTAAGGTTTTCGACACCGAGATACCACATTCAGTAAGAGCTGTGGAAACAAGTGCTGAGGGCAAAAGCATTTATGCTCATGACAAAAGTGGCAAGGTAGCACTTGCCTACGAGAGGCTTACAAAGGAGGTTTTAGACATTGGGAAGCAGTGCATCAAAAATAGAACTGAAAGCATACGATGACCTTTTTCAAACTGATGAAAGTCGTGCTGAATTAAATAGAGAAAAGATTATAGAAATACCACTATCAGAAATTGATGATTTTCCAGACCACCCCTTTAAGGTGCGTATTGATGTAGCAATGGAGGAAATGGCACAAAGCATTAAAAAGCTTGGTGTTCTAACCCCTGCAACCGTAAGACAAAAAGAAGATGGCAGATATGAGCTTTTAAGCGGACACAGACGAAAAAAGGCTTGTGAGCTTGCAGGTATTGATAATTTAAAGGCTATTGTCAAAGAAATGAGCAGAGATGATGCTATTATTTTTATGGTGGACTCTAATTTACAAAGAGATGAATTGCTACCGAGTGAAAAAGCCTTTTCTTACAAAATGTGGCTTGAAGCTATGAAAAGACAAGCAGGCAGACCCATCCAAGATAATTATTCCCCATTGGGGAATAATTTGCAGAATAAGACATCAAGCCAGGAATTGTCTGTCATAATTGGCGAAAGCAAAAATCAAGTTTACAGATTTATACGCTTGACAGATCTAATTCCTAATATTCTTCAAATGACAGATGAAAAGCGTATTGCATTTCAGCCAGCAGTAGAAATTTCTTACCTTACCAAAGAAGAACAGCAAATGTTATATGACACTATGGATTGCGAGGATAACACGCCCTCACTTTCACAGGCACAGCGTATGAAAAAATTAAGTGCTGACGGTAGGCTTAATGAAGATGTAATCTTTTCAATTATGACCGAACAAAAGCCTAACCAGAAAGAAAAATTGACACTAAAAGATGAACGCTTCAATAAATATTTTCCTAAAACCTATACAGCACAGCAAAAAGAAGAATTACTTGCTAAGCTTTTAGAAAATTGGTGGCAAAAACAACGGCAACAGGAACGATAAAAATATGGTTTACATCAAAGGGGGTAGTCTGCTTATTTGCAAGGTGGCGGTGTGAGGTTGCATCTTTCCCCAATGAATGCGAAGTATTCTATTCACACATCTCCCCCAAACTACCAGCTAACCAGCTCAAAAAAGATATATATATTATCTACTAAGCAATCAAAAAATAAGCAAATAAGTATAACGCTTAGCTTTCCTTAAATTATCTTTTCTCGGCTGGTAAAAAGAATTGAAAGGACAGATTTTGATGGAACTTAAAGCAATTATAGCCATTGCACTTGTTGTCTTTATTGTTGGTGCAATTGTTTGGCTAAAAATTAAGAATAAAAATAAGTAATGCGAAGGTTTAAAGACCTTTACCAAAGAGCATTGGACGAAGTTAAATATTTAGAACCTGCTCAAAAGGATATTGTAAATAAGCAAAACAAAATCAAATCAAAGAATTTAGAAAGGTAGGTGTTCTTTATGGCTGAAAAACACACTGTTTGGAGTGATGCTCATCTTGATTTTAAAGACTGGAAAGCAGATCTTGAAAGTCAATATCCCGACAAAACTGAAGATGAGCTTATATCCTTAATGTATGAAACTAATAGCGATTATTTATCCGATGAGCGTATCAATCTTGATGTTCAGCTCCCCCGTAAAATTATTGTTATTGCTGATATTGGTCGTTGGAATGGTAGGGTTTCAGGTTATAAGGTCGTAGATAGCGGTAATATCAAAGACTGTCTTTATTCTGAGTGTGATATGAATGAGTGGTTTGTCGATGAAAAGGGTGATTTTCGCTGTGATGCTTATCACCACGACGGCACAAATCATTATCTATATCGCACCTTTAAAGATAATGCAACCGATGAGCAGATAGACCGCCTTAAAAACAAGATATATAACGGAACTGCAACAAGAAATGATATTACCAGAGTAACCGACCGTCTTGGTAACGAAATTGGAAAGGTTTATGGTTGGGAATTTTCAAAGAAAAAGCCGAAAGAATTAGTAAGATAAGGAGGAAAGCCGACTGTGTCAAATACACAAAATAAAGCAATTGCCTTATGTGAGTATTTAAGATTGAATCACAAAGGCAGGAAAAATGCAGCTTCAGGCAAAACGCTTGAGGCTGTTTTTAATTTAAATGGTAAAGAGATAAGAAAATGCGTTAATACATTGCGGTGCGATGGATTTCCTGTGTGTAGTGACACAGTTGGCTATTACTTTGCTGCAACACAAGATGAAGTTGACGCTACAATAGCTCAACTTAACAGTCGCATTACACAAATATCAAACGCTAAAAACGGTCTATTAAATTCCGTTGCAAAAATAAAGCAGCCAATACAGATCGATATTTGTATTGAACTTTCAGTTGACTTAATAGTGAGGAGGTAAAAATTAATGGCAAGTAAACTTCAAATGATAACCGAACTTAGTAAAAAAACTGCTCATAGCATTACGGACAACCATGTTAATTGGATTTCATTTTTAACAACTGCTTCTTGGAACTATAAATACAAGTTTCAAGAACAGCTTTTAATTTTTGCTCAAAGACCGGGTGCTACCGCTTGCGCTCCCATCGAACTTTGGAATAATCTTGGAAGATGGGTAAACAAAGGCGCAAAAGGTATTGCCCTGATTGACGATAGTGACAGCACCTTTAAGCTAAGACATGTTTTTGATGTATCAGATACCAACAGCAGATATGAGCGACCGATACAGCTATGGAAAATGACAGAGCGTTATAAAGACAGCGTTATCGAAGCACTTGAAAATAGCTTTGGCGAACTGCAAGATAGGAGTAGTTTTGTATCAGCAATTGTGTCTGCTGCCCATAATGCGGTAGATGACAACTTCACCGATTACTATTCGAATTTGTTAGATGTTCGTGAGGACAGCTTCTTGGAAGAACTTGACGAGCTAAATATTGAGGTTGAATTAAAAAGCGCACTTGAAAGCTCAGTAGCATATATGTTGCTTACCCGCCTCGGTATTGATGCAAACGATTATTATAAATTTGAAGATTTTAAGGCTGTATTTGATTTTAACACACCTGAAACGGTAGCTGTTTTAGGTGATGCTACAAGTGATATTTCAGAAATGGCATTGCGAGAAATTACTGAAACCATTAAGAATCTTGAAAAAAGTAAAATCCGCACCTTTGCAGAAAAAGAGCAAAATGAGTATCATAATGATACGAATAAAACCGAAAGGAGCTTTGATTATGGAACTGACCTATACAATGCAGGGGGATTATCTTCTTCCCGACCTGACACTACCACAGGAACCGAAAATCGGGAAATATGGAATGCTGCGCAAAAAGTTTCTCAAAAATCACAAGAACGGGATTTACGCAGGGATGATGATTTCAAACAAATTAATGAATCACCTATTGGAGATAGACACGATAGCAACACAGCAGATAGAGCTAATAATGGGACAGATGGCGAAAGCTCAGGGCGTGACAGAGATGCTGAAAGCATCCGACCAAATAAAATGGGTAGGACTGATGAACAACATCAAACACTCGGCGGAAGAAACAGTGCTGAGGGAGCTAATTTACAATTAGCCTATTATGATAGAGAAACGGAGGACAAAAGTCTTCCGTTTTTTCATTCTGATAGACTTATTAAAGAAATTCTAAAAACCTCGCCCCATCTTAAAGCTACAAAGAAAGAAATCGCTGAGTTTTTTGCAACGAGTGATGACGATAAAAGCCGTAAGGAATATATCAAAAGTATTTTTAATAACGACTATACCGAGATAACTGTAGATGGTGACCGTAGTGTAGGATATAAGACCTATCAGAATGTATTGCACCTTTGGGAAGGTAGCTACAATTCACGCACTTCACAGGGTTATTACGACTGGGGCGTTATTGTAAATTACTTTGAGGGAATGATGCTCCTTAATGAGCTAACGGATACAATGAAGCCATTACCATCATTTAGTCAGCAAATATCGCTTATGGATGAAGTAGAGGAAGTAAAATCCCCTACTTTTTCTTTTAGTCAGGAGATTATAGATATTTGTCTGCAACGAGGTAGTGGAGTCGAAAGTGGCAAATATCGTATATATGAGCAGTTTGCAAAAAAGCAATCCGCCAATCAAAATGAACGGTTTCTATCTAATGAATACGGTATCGGTGGTGCTTCTCCTATCATATCCGGCACAAATATTGGTGAGTGGCACGACGGCAAAGGTATTACTCTATCAAAAGGCGATGATAAGCTTACTCTTTCTTGGAGTAAAGTATCAAAACGAATTGGCGAGCTTATTGTAGCAGACAGATATTTAAGCTCAAAGGAAAAAGAGTTTTATCCAACCTATCTGCAAAAACAAGAGGAAAAAACGCAAAAGGCTGAAGAAGAACGAATTGTATGGGATATTTTATCGGTAGCACCTACAGATAAAAATGCTGAGGACAAGTATTGGGATAACCAATACGAGGAGGATGAATTAGCAAATTTTTATGGCGGTGATACCATAAATGAACGGCAAGAAATTGATGATGTTGAGGAAGAGCTTTTATCATATCAAGAGCAGCCTGTAAGGTATGCGTATCATCTTGGCGATATAGCGTATCTTGGTGCAAGTGAATATGAGGTTTTATCCTTTGATGAAAACACCGTGCGATTATTTGACAGCACTTTTCCTATGTTTAATAAGGAATTGCCACGAGATAATTTTGACCAAATGCTCCGTGAAAATCCGCTTAATGACCATTTTAAAACCGTAGAAAAAGCACCACAAAAGGAACTTGAAAGTAACAACAATGCAAAGCCTGTTGGCAGAATTGATTATCTTGGTAACAATGGCAAAGTTGGTGAGTCTATTGAATATACCAATGCTGAGAAATTTATAAGTGACATCAAAGATGAAAACTTCTATGGTGTACCAATAGATATTACCGTTTATCGTGATGCTGTAACTAAAGAGCACATTCAAACAGATTGGGTAAATGACCTTGATCCTCCACCGCAAGGGTTTCAGTATGAAGATTATCCTATTAAAGAAGTTGAGCAAATTCCTGATATAACTGAAACACAAAACCAGCCCATTACCCCTTCTTGGGAACAACCAAAAAACAAGAGAAGAGTTCAGCCGTTTGATTTACACCCTGAGATACCAAATGTCGATCGTATAAACTACCATATTATAAATGATGAACTTGGATTTGGCGGTGCAAAAGAGAAGTTTGCAAATAATCTTACAGCGATTAAGCTATTAAAACAACTCGAAAGCGAAGATCGCTATGCTTCAACGGCGGAACAAGAAATCCTTTCTAATTATATTGGCTTTGGTGGCTTGTCACAAGCATTTGATAACAAAAATGGTGCTTGGGCAAATGAGTATATTGGGCTGAAAACACTGCTTGATGAAAGCGAATATTCAGCCGCAAGAGAATCCACATTGACCGCCTTCTACACCTCTCCTGTTGTTATTCGAGCAATGTATAAAGCAATGGAAAATATGGGCTTTAAGAATGGAAATATCTTAGAGCCATCCTGTGGCACAGGTAACTTTCTCGGTATGCTTCCTGACAGTATGGCAGATTCAAAGTTGTATGGCGTTGAGCTTGATAACATAACAGGCAGAATTGCACAGCAGCTATATCAAAAATCAAGTATTGCGGTGCAAGGCTTTGAGAAAACAAACCTACCCGATAGCTTCTTTGACCTCGCTATTGGTAATGTGCCATTTGGGCAGTTTAAGGTTGCAGACAAACGATATGATAAGCATAATTTTCTCATACACGATTATTTCTTTGCCAAAACATTAGACAAGGTTCGTCCCGGTGGTGTGGTTGCTTTTATTACCTCAAAAGGCACACTCGATAAGGAAAATTCTGCGGTTAGAAAGTACATTGCACAAAGAGCCGATTTACTTGGTGCTATTCGTCTACCAAACAATGCTTTTAAGGCAAACGCAAGCACAGAGGTTACCGCAGATATTATCTTCTTGCAAAAGAGAGACCGAATTATCGACACCCAGCCAGATTGGGTACATTTAGGCAAAGATAGCAACGGAATTTCAATGAATAGCTACTTCTTAGAAAACCCCGATATGCTTATGGGCGAAATGGTAATGGAATCAGCACAATATGGTATGGATAGCACTTGTAAACCTTATGATGGTGCTAATCTTGAAACAATGCTAAATGATGCTATTGCCAATATCCACGCAGAGATAACTGAGTTAGAATATGAAGATTTAAGCGATGACGAGGATAAATCTATATCAGCGGACTTTAATGTTCGTAACTTTAGCTACACTCTTGTAAATGACAATTTGTATTTTCGTGAAAACTCCCGTATGAACCCTGTGGAGGTATCAGTTACCGCAGAAAATCGCATAAAGGGAATGCTCGAAATCCGTGATTGTGTCCGCAATCTAATTGAATATCAAATTGAGGATTATTCTGATATAGACATTAAAACAGAACAAGATAAGCTAAACCGCTTGTATGATGCCTTTACCAAAAAGTATGGCTTAATAAACAGTAGAGCCAATAATATGGCGTTTTCTGAGGATAGCTCCTATTGCCTACTCTGTTCTCTTGAAGTTCTTGATGAATACGGTGAGCTTGCGAGAAAAGCGGATATGTTCACCAAACGCACAATAAAGCAGCATACTACCGTTACCTCTGTTGATACTGCAAGCGAAGCATTGGCATTATCCATTGCTGAAAGAGCCCAAGTTGATATGGGCTTTATGCAGAGCTTAATGGGCAAATCACAAGAAGAACTTGAAAGCGAGCTTGCAGGGGTTATTTTCAGAAATCCTACTCTATCAACCGATACAGAGCCACATTATGAAACGGCAGATGAATATCTATCTAGTAATGTTCGTGAAAAGCTAAATATCGCAAAGCAATTTGCAAACATTCAGCCTGATCTCTATTCCGTCAATGTAAGCGCACTTGAGGCTGTACAGCCAAAGGATTTGACTGCAAGTGAAATTAGCGTACGATTGGGTGCTACTTGGTTGCCACCGGAAATCTGTCAGCTGTTTATGTTTGAACTGTTCGGCACTCCTCGCTATTTGCAATGGGATATGAAGGTGCATTATTCTAACCTAACCTCTGAATGGAATATTGAAGGCAAAAGTCGTGACAGAGCAAACATTAAATCCAATAACACCTACGGCACAAATCGCATAAATGGTTACAAAATTATTGAGGAAACTCTAAACCTTAAAGATGTTCGCATCTTTGATTATGTTGAAGATGCTGAGGGCAAAAAGCAACAGGTGCTAAACAAGAAAGAAACCACTATTGCACAGCAAAAGCAGGAGCTTATTAAGGCTCAGTTTGCAGAGTGGATTTGGAAAGACCCTGAACGTAGAGAAAAGCTATGCAGATTGTATAACGATAAGTTTAACAGTCTAAGACCTCGTGAGTATGATGGTAGTCATATTAAATTTAGCGGTATTAACCCCGAGATAAGCCTTAGACCACACCAAGTTAATGCTATTGCTCACATTATGTATGGAGGAAACACTCTCCTTGCACACGTAGTTGGTGCCGGAAAGACTTTTGAGATGGTGGCAGCTTCAATGGAAGGCAAACGACTTGGGATTTGTCAAAAGAGTTTGTTTGTAGTTCCTAATCATTTGACCGAACAATGGGCTTCCGAGTTCTTGCAGTTATATCCTTCAGCTAATATATTAGTTGCAACGAAAAAGGATTTTGAAACAAAAAACCGCAAGAAATTCTGTGGTCGTATTGCCACTGGTGATTATGATGCTGTCATTATTGGGCATTCGCAGTTTGAAAAAATTCCAATGAGTATAGAAAGACAGCATGCTATTTTACAGCAGCAACTTGACGAAATCACCAATGGTATTGCAGAGCTTAAAAGCAATCGTGGGGAAAACTTCTCTATTAAACAGCTTGAAAAAACTAAGAAATCTATAAAGCTCAAGCTTGATAAGCTCAACGACCAATCAAGAAAAGATGACGTTGTAACCTTTGAGGAGCTTGGTGTTGATCGCATTTTCATCGACGAGGCACACTATTACAAAAATTTATTCTTATATACCAAAATGCGTAATGTAGGTGGTATTGCACAGACAGAAGCACAGAAAAGTTCAGACCTATTTATGAAATGTCGTTATCTTGATGAGTTAACAGGTGGTCGTGGAATTATCTTTGCAACAGGAACACCTATTAGTAATTCAATGACTGAAATGTATACTATGCAGAGGTATTTGCAATATAACACCCTTGCAAGAAACGGCTTACAGCATTTCGACTCTTGGGCATCCACCTTTGGCGAAACTGTTACAGCTATTGAGCTTGCACCCGAAGGCACAGGATACAGAGCAAAAACACGCTTTGCTAAGTTCTATAACCTACCTGAGCTAATGTCAATGTTCAAGGATGTTGCCGATATTCAAACTGCGGATATGCTAAACCTTCCTGTGCCAAAGGCTAATTACCACAATGTAGTTATAAAGCCGAGTGAACAGCAAAAAGAAATGGTTGCAAGCCTTGCTGAGCGTGCTGACCGTGTTCGTAATAGAATGGTTGATGCTTCTGTTGACAATATGCTACTCATTACAAACGACGGACGAAAATTAGCTCTTGACCAAAGACTATCCAATGAAATGCTACCCGATTTTGAGAAAAGCAAGGTAGCTATTTGTGCTATCAACATTTTTGATGTTTGGGAAAGACATAAGGATAAATCCTTAGCACAGCTTGTTTTCTGTGACCTATCCACCCCTCATTATAATGGCTCTTTTAATGTGTATGACGATATTAAGAATAAGCTAAAGGATAAAGGCATCCCAGAAGATGAGATTTCATTTATTCACGATGCTAATACCGAAATACAGAAAAAAGAGCTTTTTGGAAAAGTCCGAAACGGTCAGATTAGAGTGCTTATTGGTTCAACGCAAAAAATGGGATCTGGCACAAATGTTCAGCACAAACTCGTAGCACTCCACGATTTAGATTGCCCGTGGAGACCTTCAGATTTGGAGCAGCGCTCGGGAAGAATCTTACGACAAGGCAACACAAACCCCGAAGTTGAGATATTCCGATATGTTACAGAGCAAACCTTTGATGCCTATTTGTATCAACTTGTAGAGAATAAACAGAAGTTCATTTCACAGATTATGACTTCGAAATCAGCTGTTCGTTCTGCGGAGGACATTGATGAAACTGCTCTTTCGTATGCAGAAATAAAAGCACTCGCTACAGGTAATCCATATATAAAGGAAAAAATGGACTTGGATATTTATGTAGCAAGACTCCGGCTCTTAAAGGCAAACCACCTAAGTCAGCGTTATTCTTTGGAAGACCAAATCATCAAGTATTTCCCTCAGCAGATTAAATCTACAGAGGAACGCATTAAAGGTTATAAGTCAGATATGGTAAAGCTTTTAGAGCACACAAAACCAAACGAGGATAAATTCTCACCAATGGTTGTATTGAGTGTAACCTATACTGAAAAAGCAGAAGCCGGAAAAGCAATCATTGAAGCCTGCAAAAAGATGACGAACCCAGACCCGATAATAATTGGCGAATATCGTGGCTTTACAATGGAACTTTCCTTTGACAGCTTTAGCCGTGAATACAAGCTATCTCTTAAAAATGAGCTTAGCCACTGCGTAGCTCTTGGCTCTGATATTCACGGTAATATCACTCGTATTGATAATGCTTTGGATGGCTTTGAAACTAAAATGCAAGCTTGCGAGGAAATGCTTTCTAATACCAAAACACAACTTGAAAATGCGAAAAGCGAGGTAGAAAGATCATTTGTGCAAGAGGATGAATTGAAAACTAAATCCGCAAGACTTGATGAGCTTAATATCTTACTCAATATGGATCAAAAGGATAACGAGCTTGTTGACACAGAGCCTGAAGAAACAGCAGACGAGCCTGAAAAAAAAGAACGAAATTTAGAAAGGTAGGGAAATATGGATAAGGAACAAAAAACAAATCAAATGCTTTATGAAAAAATGGCACTGGAACAAAAGCTTTTTGTAGCCGAACTTAAAAGTTCAAGTCCGGAAAAGATTATTGAAAAGGCATATGAATTTGTAATGCGTGAGGACATTTTACTTGCGGTTGAGGGTGATGATTTATTGATTCCCAAAGCAAAAGCACTACTAAAGCTTGATAAACCATTAGATGCAATTTATCATGAATGGCTTGATAATGATTTTACTCATATGGATATGGTTAGAGATACCATTTCAGATTGTGCTGATTATCATATTAAGTATCAAAAGGATAAACTTAATAAAGGCACTGAAAGGTAAGTGTTATAATGCCATATGTTGAACCCGAAGCAATATTGCATGCCAAACAAATGGATGTACTCACTTATCTGCAAAACTATGAGCCAAATGAGCTTGTTCATGTATCAGGTAATGTTTATTGCACTAAAACACACGATAGCCTGAAAATCTCAAACGGCAAATGGTGTTGGTTTTCAAGAGGTATTGGCGGTAAATCTGCTCTTGATTATCTTATCAAGGTTAAGGAGTTATCTTTTATAGAAGCAGTTGAACAGATTGTAGGACAGGCAGCTGTAAGGTCACCTGTTTTTAAAGACCAAGAAAACAAAAATCAAGATAAAAAATTAATCCTGCCGAAAAGGAATGAGAATAATGAAAAGGTAAAGTCTTATCTTGAAGGTCGTGGTATTCACACGGTAATAATAGATTACTGTATTAAAACAAAACGCCTATATGAAGAGAGCAAATATCATAATGCAGTATTTGTTGGTTGCGATTTAGAGGGCGTACCACGATATGGTGTGGTTCGTGGGACAAGTGGAATAAGGTATTTAGGTGAAGTGCTTGGTAGTGATAAGCACTTCTCTTTTTCTATTCCTGCACGAGAAGAATCAGATGCTTTACACTTGTTTGAAAGTGCTATTGATTTATTATCATTTGCTACTTTAGAACTTATTGAGGGTAGAGATTGGAGAGGTGTAAATCAATTGTCACTTGCAGGAGTTTGCCCACCCAAAAAAGATGGCACACAAATGAACACACCTATTGCACTGTCCCAATATCTCAAAGACCGCCCACATATCAAAACTATAAAGCTACACCTTGATAATGATACTATTGGCAGAATAGCAACAAAGGCTTTGGTGGCTACACTTTCTAATGATTATACCGTTATCGATGAGCCGCCTAAAAATGGCAAGGACTACAATGACCAACTATGTAATTTGGTTGGATTATCTTTAAAAAATCAAATTGAAAATTATATACGATAGTATTTATATTTTCGTCCAAAGATATTGATTAAAAAGTCATTTCGCGTTGAAATTCAAAAATATTTTGAATATTACGCTTTAACTGTTGATATTTAAGCAACAATGTGATATAATTCAAATATCAAAGGGGGCGAAAAAATGAAATATTATGAAAATTTGCTTTCAAAGGCTTGCTTTAACTTGGAGGATGTTTGCATCTTGACAGGTAATAAGAATACAGCAAACAGCCTTGTGCAGAGTTATTTAAAAAAAGGATATATACAAAGTATAAAACGTAATCTTTATGTTGCAATAAACCTTGCGGACAATGCTCCTGTCGCTAATTGCTATTCAATAGGCAGTCATATAACCAACAGTGCATATATCTCTCATCATTCCGCTTTTGCTTATTATGGTTACACAAATCAAGTGGTAAATGAGGTTTATGTTTCATCAAGCACAGTTTTCCGCAGTTTTGAATTTGACGGATTAGTATATAAATTTTTACAGTCAAGGATAGATGATGGAATAGTAAATGCGGTTGACGGCGTAAAGGTTACCGACTTAGAACGCACTGTAATAGACAGTATTAACGACTTTGAAAAGGTTGGCGGACTTGAAGAGCTATTGCGTTCGTTTTCCTTGATACCCTTATTAGATGAGCAAAAGCTGTTTAAATATCTCAAAAGCTACAATAAGCAGGTGCTGTTTCAAAAGGCAGGATATATACTTGAGCATTTCAAGGGTGAACTTAATCTATCAGATAATTTTTTTGTAAGTTGCAAAGCTGACATCAAAAAAAGTGTTCAGTATTTATCAAAGAGCTTTGATAAAGAACAGATAGAATACAATTCACAGTGGCAGTTATTTGTACCAAAGGATTTGCTGTCGTTAATATCAGAAGGAGGTTTTGAAGATGCCGATATATAATAAACTGGCGCTTGGCAATCAAGCAAAAGAACTTGGATTTGTCCGTGATACATTGGAAAAGGTGTATCGTTTGGCGGACATTTTGAAGTTTATAGATAGCAGTCCACTTTTAAAAGATAACTTAGCTTTAAAGGGCGGAACAGCAATAAATCTTATTATATTTAATCTTCCAAGATTATCGGTTGACATTGATTTGGATTTTACTAACAATGTATCAAGAGAAGAAATGTTGAATATTCGTTCTCGTATTACCGAAGCTCTTGGTAAATATATGGTGGCAAATGGTTATGAGTTAAGTCCAAAGTCAAAAACACCGCATAGTTTAGACTCGTTTATTTTCAGCTACACCAATTCTGCCGGAGTAAAGGATAATGTAAAGATTGAGATAAACTATTCGCTTCGCGCACATATATTACCTTGCAAAAGTAGCAGCGCAAAAACACTTGAAATATTTGACGATATAACAATTCGCACGCTTGATCCAAAAGAGATATTTGCAAGTAAAATCATTGCTTTGTTAACACGAACAGCACCACGAGATTTATATGACCTTAATAATATGGTGTTTTTCAGATTATTCGATGAAAGCGAGTTGTCATTACTCAAAAAATGTGTCGTGTTTTATGCTACTATTGCAACAGAAACAACTCCATTACAGTTTACTTTTGAAAAGATTAACAACATCACTTCCTATGCTATACGCACAGAATTAAATCCTGTTATTGGTCGATTAGATAGCTTTGAATTGTCTGTAGCACAAAAAAGAGTAACAGAATTTTTAACAGATTTACTTGTGCTTGATGAAAAAGAAAAGCAATTTTTGATGGCCTTTTCAAAAAAGCAATATCGACCTGAAATTCTGTTTGGCGATAGCGAAATATTGGACAGAATTAAAAACCACCCAATGGCACTTTGGAAAATGCGTAATGCAAAAGAGCCAGAACAGTAATAAAATATGAAATTAGGGCATCGATTAATCGGTGTCTTTTTTTTATTTAAAAAGGAGTTTGTGATATGAAGACTTACAGCGTTACCATTACAGAAACCCTGCAAAAAACAGTTGAAATCGATGCAGATAGCCGTGAACAGGCTGAGGAAATGGTTAGTGAGCAGTGGTATAAGGGTGAGCATGTTCTTGATTCAGACCACTTCAAAACCGTTTCATATGAAGCGAAAGCTTTGCAGAAAAATAAAGATTATGAAAGATAGAAAGGATTGATTTTATGCCAAATCTTGTAACAAACATTATTTCTTTCAAAGATGTGTCCGATGAAAGAGTTAAAGAGATTTTAGAAGCAATTAAAAACGACGAAGAAGGAATAGGCACAATCGATTTTAATAAGATTGTGCCAACGCCACCTGATATTTATCAGGGAAATTTGGGTTCCAAAGAGATGGAACTTTATGGCGAAAAGACATGGTGGCATTTCAATATTGACCAATGGGGTACAAAATGGGGAGCATATGACCACATCCCATATAACGAGGGAGAAAATGCAATTGAATTTCATACAGCATGGAGTGCTCCGCATCCTATATTAAGCGAATTAACAAAACTATTTCCCGATGTGCATCTTTTCCATCAGTGGGCTGATGAGGACTTTTCTTACAATGTTGGTATTAGAGAATATTATGAAAGTGTTTTAATTTGCGAAGATATTCCTGAGGGTGGGTCGAAGGAAGCATATGAAATGGCAGCAGAAATTGGAGGCTATGATCTTAAAGAACTTGGATACCACTTATCTGATGATGGCACAACCTACAAATATATTGATCAAGAAGAAACCCTACAACCCGAAGAAAAAATTAAGGTTGTTTTGGTGAAACCAATGCAAAAACCTCAGATTGTCGAGATTGGCACAAGTCTTAAAGCTATGCAAGAAACAGTGGGCGGACTTATAGAACAGATAATGCCTTTTGATGAGGAGGTGGCTCTTGTCTGTAATGAAGAAGGTAAAAATGACGGATTGGAACTTAACCGTGCATTAAAATATCCTGACGGTGAAATTGCAGATATTATCGCTGGTAACTTCTTTATCTGCTCTGCTAAAGGTGAAAACTTCACAAGCCTTACCGATGAGCAGGCACAGCGATATTGTGAGATGTTTAAAAATCCTGAGCGATTTTATAAAACAGCAGATGGTATTAAAGCAGCTACTATTACTCCAAAAAACAAAGATTACGAAAGATAGAAAGGAATTAATTTTTATGAAAGATTTTATTATAACCTTAACTGCTACCTCAATAAAAGAATTTTCAGTAACAGCAGAATCCATTGAAGAGGCACATGAGCTGGCACACACCTTGTTCTTTGACACAGACTTACTTGCCTTTTCTGATGACGACCTTAATGAAGTAGATGTTGAGGTTAAGGAAATCACTGATGATGAAGATGAGGATTTTGACCTTGAAGAGCTGTTTTTTTCAGCCAGTGAAGAACAAAAAGAACGCATCCTTAATATCCTCTACGGAGAGGATAAATAGACGGTATTGTCTTAGCGAGCACTGGATTTTGGGGACAAAATCCTCTCGTTAGGGGTTGCACCCCTAAAACCCTGCATAGAAAGGAGAATTTATTTATGATGGAATTTAATAATGTTGATGACTGGCGCAAGCAATATTACAATAAATTGCTCGCTTGTAGAAATGAAATAATGACAGATTTTTCTATGTCTAAAAGCTATAACGGCAGAACTTTTAAAGCATATATGGAACAGTTAATTGGGACTCACGGTAAAGACTGTGTGTCCATTTTGTTATCTAATACTATTCGCTCAGCCGATTGGGACGGACGATACGACCGTGACATTAAAGCATGGGCAAAATTCTATCCTGAAATTTCACAGCCACCTATTGACTTAAAAGAAAAGATGGTTTTTCACGCATTGCACTTAAATGAACATCCTTGCATTTTAAATCAAGCAGCAAGAATTACAATGGCGATGGACAAAAATAAGACTCATAGTAAAAAGGAGGTGGGACGATAATGAAAAGAAATCTCGAAATAAAAATTCGGTTCACAAAAGAAGAACTTGAAACACTATCAAAGAAAGTAAAGAAAACAGCTTTATCTCGTGAAGGATATATCAGAAATGTATTAAATGGAAAAGTAGTAAAAGAAGCTCCTGCTGCTGAGTTTTATCAACTAATACGGGAAATAAGATCGGTTGGCAATAATCTCAATCAAATTTTGAAAATTGCCAATTCACGAGGATTGCTTGATGTTCCTAAAATGAGAAAGGGTTTACAGGAACTTCGCAACACAGAGAAGATGTTATGGTCCACTTTCTCCAACGAGGAATTGGAGGAGTAATTGTGGCTACGACTAAAATATGGGATATAAAAGGTCGGCTCGATAAAGTGTTGAATTACGCATCTAACCCTGTAAAGACTGAGAATCCGGATTTTAGTTTGGAACAATTACAAAGCTTGAGAGATGTAATGGATTATACAACAAATGATTTTAAAACTGAAAAGCAGTTTTATGTTTCAGGCATTAACTGCGACCCGGATATTGCCCGTGACCAAATGGTAGATACAAAACGACACTATGAGAAAGTTGATGGTATTCTGGCTTTTCACGGTTATCAATCATTTGCCGAAAATGAAACCACACCAGAGATTGCTCATGAAATAGGGCTTAACCTTGCTAAGCGTATGTGGGGGGACAGATTTGAGGTTTTAGTTGCGACACATCTTAACACTCATTGCCTTCACAATCATTTTGTTATCAATTCTGTTTCCTTAATGGATGGCGGTAAGTACAATGATTGCAACGAGAGCTACAGACAATTACGAAAACTTTCTGATGAGATATGCAGAGAATATGGTTTGTCTGTTATCGAAAATCCCACACGCACTAAAAAAAGTCGAACCGAATGGCAAGCTGAGAAAAATGGCCAACAAACAAGACGAGGTTTTATCCGTGATGACATTGATAGAGCCATTGAGCAGTCCACCACCCCAAGGCACTTTTGGGAAGCTATGGAGGCAATGGGTTATGAGCTAAAAATGAACGCTAAATTTCCAGCTGTCAAACCACAAGGGTCAACTATCTTTTTTAGACTATATAATCTCGGAGAAAACTACACTCCCGATATAATTAACGCAAGAATATTAAAAAACTTTCAACGCAAACGACCATTTTATGAAGAAGAAAGAAAACCGAAATCATACCGCTATAATGGCAATCTAAAAGCCAGAAAAAAGCTAACAGGTCTTAGAGTTTTATATTATCATTACTGCTATGTATTAGGTCTACTTCCTAAAAAGCCTGCATCCAATAAGAGGATGCATTTTTTATTGCGCGAAGATTTATTAAAACTCGATAGTTTATCGGCAGAGTGTAAGCTGCTTTGCGCTAAAAAGATTGATACCATAGGGCAGCTTACTTCATATAAATCCTCGGTTGAAACGAAAATCTGCGAACTCACGCAAAACCGTATTGCATTGCGAAACGAGTTAAAATGCTTTATGCGTAGTGATAATGAAGAAAAGCAAGTAGCGGTTAAATCTCAAATTGCAGATATTTCAGCAGAGCTTAAAAAACTACGCATCGAGGTTAAACTTTGTGACGGAATATCCACTCGTTCTGTTAAAATTCCAGAAGCATTCAAACAGATAAAGATGGATGAAATTAAACAAAGAGAGGAGAAAAATAGCAATGAACACATCAGGCGAAGCGGCAGACCAAATCGTTAGAATGAGTCTTAACGGAGTTGAGATGGCTGCCAAAATTACAGGTGCAGGTGCAAAACAGCTTGCAATCATGATTTCTGCTCTTATAAAAGAACAGAAAAAAACAAGAGGAAAAATGCGTTTAGAAAGCATGCTCAGAAGCGGAAAAGAACTTAAAGTTTTTGCTGTTAAAAAGGAGGATTTACAGAAATTCACTACCGAAGCCAAAAGGTACGGGGTTCTCTACTGTGTGCTTAAAGATAAAAATGGTAATGACGGATTAAATGATATTATGGTTCGTGCAGAAGATGCTTCTAAAATCAGTCGTATTGTTGAACGCTTTCAGCTTACTTCAGTTGATACTGCCTTCATCAAAAGTGAAATTCAAAATGACAAGGCTCCAATGAATAGCGAAAAACAACCTATCGAAAAAGATATTCCACAAAAAAGCAAAGAGGATAAGCTACTTGATGAGCTAATGGAAAAACCACATCAAAAGGAGCAGGCACAAAATCAAAACCCCACTACGGCTCAGGCGACAAAATCCCTTCCGTCCGAGCCTACCTCAAAGACCAAAGACAATTTCGCAAAGGGTGATGAGCCAGACCGTAATCGTCCATCGGTGCGTAAAGAGCTAAACGATATTAAGGCTGAAAAAGCTAAAGCAGACAGCTTTAAGAAGAATGAGCCTAAACAGCAAAAAGCTAATACTCACAAAGCACCACCTTCAAAGAAATCCAAAAATAAGAAAATAAAGGAGAAATAAATCATGAGTAATTTAGATGATATTTTCACTACTACCCCAAAAGAAACAAAGGAAGCACCAAAGGCAGAAAACGCTGGATTTGACAGAACATCTTGGGCGGAACAAAAACAGATTGAGCGTGCACAGGCATATACCCTTATTGATTCCACAGCTGAAAAGCTCTCTCAAAACGGCTCTGTATTTAAGGGTTACCTTGATATTCAGAGTAAATTTGACCGTTATTCCGTTGCTAATAATCTGCTTATCCTTGCACAAAAACCTGAATCCACTCGTCTTGCGGATTTTAAGACTTGGAAAGAAAACGATGCACCTATAAAAAAAGGTGAAAAAGGAATTACTATCTTAGAGCCGGGCGAAGAATACACCCGTGAGGATGGCTCTATCGGTGTTTCCTATAACACCAAAAAGGTGTTTGATGTTGCACAAACAAATGCAAAACAAACTACACCTTCTGCGGTAAAAAAGGATGACCGTTTACTTCTTAAAGCACTTGTAAGCAACGCATCTGTTGCTATCAATATCAGCGACCAATTACCTGATAATCTTAGTGCAATGTATAAGCATGACACAAAAGAAATTCTTATCCGTAAAGGTATGGACGGCACTGATATTTTTAAAGCTTTGTCACAGGAGCTTGCACACGCTGAAATGGATAAAGGAAATTACAATCGTAGTAAATGTATCTTTCCTGCTTACTGTGTTTCATATATTCTTTGCAAGAGAAACGGAATTGATGTTAATAGCTATTCCTTTGAACGCTTGCCTGGCGAATATGCAAATATGGAAGCAAAGGATATTCGTGCGGAGCTTTCAAAAATCCGTGATGCTGCAAATGATATTTCTTTTAAAATGGTAAAAGTGTTAGAGCCACCTAAAAACAAAGTCAGAAATGATAATGTGCGATAGGAGGATTTAGTGTGAAAGATGAAAACCGAGTTTTATCGCTAAATAAATATGAATATGGTGTTATTGTAAATGCACTTTACGACTGGAGAAATGACCTAATAGAAGATAAGAAACCCACAGAAGATGTGGATGATCTACTGCTAAAAACCATAGATGCCCCAACTAAAAAAGAGAAAAGGGAACTTGAGCGTGCACCAAGATAAACTTTCAAAGTCAAACCTTATCCTTTATGCTCTCGGTCTATTTCCTGTAATATGGGTGGCACTTCTTGTTGCACCGTCTCTATCTGGTGGACTTCCCGAGATACTTGCAAATCTAACGGCAGCAATCAGTAACCCATTTGATATTGTTATTGTTGAGGATACAGTGAAATGTATCCTCATTTTTGTTGCCACTTATGGTTTAGGTATCGGAATATATCTTTCTACTGCTCGAAATTACAGGCGGCG
>CAZFQD010000019.1:0-21884 GCA_964520885.1 uncultured Oscillospiraceae bacterium
TAAATATTGTATTCTTATTTTATACTAAAATTATAAAAAAATCAATAATTTATGCTCTTGAAGTTAAATTTTTTATAACAAATAATACCAACAGATAAATTGAAATTAACAAAAGTGAAAAATTATATCCTGTAATATACAAAATATAAAGTCCCAAAGCTAATATAGGAATAACAGTTATAAGCGACACAAAATCGGAAATATAAGTCGCTTTTACAATGTTTACCTTTAATAATAGTAATGAATATAAGGCTCGTCCGCCGTCAAGAGGCATTATTGGTAAAATATTAATAAAAAATAAAATTGCATTACAAAGGGCAAAAAGCTGGAAGAATGAGGAAATTCCAAAAATAATTTGAATACAAATAGCAATAACAACCAAAATTAAATTGATTATAGGTCCAGAAATTGCTATAAAAAATTCTTTTTTATAGCTTATAGTATTTATATTTTTTAGTTGAATGTCAGCTCCAATTGCCAATATTCGTAGCTTTTCTATTTCACAGCCACAAAGTTTTGCCGCAAAAATATGTGCCACCTCGTGCAAAGCGGCACACAAATAAATTATTAATATATAAATAACACCATCTATAAAAGTGAAAATAAGAAAAAGTATAAAAATTGCAGGACTTATTTCAAGTCTATTTGATAACCTTATCATAAATCTCCTAATATTTAATATATTGCTCAGTATTTAAGTACTTGTCATCTTTTCTCATTTCAAAATGCAAATGAGCACCGGTAGACCGCCCGGTATTGCCAGATTTAGCAATTACTGCCCCTACCTTAACCTTTGCACCTTTTTTCACCAAAGTTTCTGATAAATGTCCATAATAAGTAACAAACCCATTGCTATGCTCAATCAATATGTATTTCCCGCCAACACTTGAATAGGAAACACTTTTAACAGTTCCAGCCATTGCGGCTTTTACCTTTGTTCCCGTTGCAACTGCAATATCTGTTCCGGTATGAAAACTTTTCTTATTAGTAAATGGGTCATTTCTTATGCCGAAAGGTGAAGAAACTCTGCCAAAAACGGGGGCTATAATTTTTTCTTTTATTACAAGTTTTTCTTCTATTATTGGAGGTAATTTTAATTCATTTGAATTAGGTAAGGTATCATATATTTCTTCTAATGATTCAGACAAAATTTGAGCATCAACTACAGGAATATCGTCTATTCCTATACCAGTCCCGGCTGGTGCAATGTTACTGCTTGTAGTTTGAGTAGCACTGCTTGTGTTTTCTTTGCTTGAATTATCCTCAGTTGTTTGACTAAAAATTGGTTGTACTTGTACTCTTCCAAAGAAAAAAGATAAGAGTTTGTTTTTACTTGCTAACTCATCTAATTTATTATTTAAATCTCCTATGTTTGAAAGCCTATATGAAGTGTTAAATGCACCAACCTTAACAGTTCCAAAAAGGTTATTATTAATAACTTTGGTTAAGGTAGCACAAAGAAAAATAATAGCACAAATGACTATTTGCACCTGTAAGGTTTTTAGAAAGCTATCTTTTGCAGGTTTTTTTCTCTCTTTTATTTGAGAACGCCGTCTTGATGATTTATATTCTGTGCTCATAAACATCACTCCTGTATAAATTATATACAGGAGCCAAAAAAAATATGTCTAATTAAATAAAACTAAAAAAATTTATAAAAATAATTCCTTTTTTTCATTAAAAAATCTTTGCCTAATTACTTGCTTGATTTTTATTTGCTCACTAACATATTTTTTTATAGTTTCAACAATTAGAGAAGGATTAATTGATAAATTCCCATCACAAGGTAAAATTACTGAAAAAGAAATGCAATTCTCCTCTTTAACAAAATCAATATCATTGAAAAATTCCTTTAAATCAAGTTCCTTTTCTTTTGATTTTGTTTTTTTAATAATAGTTATTTCTTTATTGGATTTTATGCTATTTAGTTTTTCAATATCAAAAAAATCAATTATCTCCACTTTGTATTGGGCAAAGGAAACTTGTGAAATTTTGTTAATAGGTAAAAAAGCTTTGTTAATTCTCAAACCATTTGGCAAGGTTGGATTTAGTTTTTTTATAATATCATTTAAATGAATTTGTTCATTTAATTTAAAGTCCATTATTTCATTTTCACCGATATATCCTACTGATAAAGGAGGGGAAAAGACCAAAAAAGGATGTGGATTAAACCCTTCCGTATACCATACAGGAAGTGAGGTGCGATTTATTGCTCTTGCAAAAGCACGATTTAAATCGAGATGAGAAATATATTTAACAGCATTGCCTTTTTCAAAAAAAAGTCTTACATTTTGCATTTATTTCTCAACCCTTTCGCAAGAATATTCTTTATTTATTCCACAATTGCTACACTTATCATTGCAATTTTCGGTAGTTAAATTTTCGTCCGCTTTTTTGGCTTCTTTTATTAAAAACTTCTTGCTAACTCCAATATTTATATGCTCCCAAGGTAAAATTTCATCAAAAGATTTTCTTCTGTTTGCATAAAAGTGCATATCTATATTACATTCTGAAAAAGTTTTTTTCCATAAGTCAAAACGGAAAAATTCATTCCAACCATCAAAAACACAACCTAATTGATAAGCTTTTTCAATTACTGTCGATAATCGTCTATCTCCTAAAGCAAAAACCGCTTCAATAAGTGAAGTGTATTTATCATGCCAATTAAGAGATATTTTTTTAGATTTAATATTATTTTTTAATAGTTTTTGCTTTTGTTCTAATGTATTTGTGTCGTCCTGTGGCTCCCACTGAAAAGGAGTAAAAGGTTTTGGCACAAAGTTAGATACCGATAATGTTATAGAAAATCCTTTGCCCTTTTGCCTAAATTCGCTGTTGTAATATGTATTTAAAACTTCTTGACAAAGGTCCATAATTCCTAAAACATCCTCATTAGTTTCAGTAGGTAAGCCTATCATAAAATACAGTTTAACACTTGTGTTGCCACCCTCAAAGGCAGTTTTGCATGTGTTTAAAAGTTCCTCTTTTGTAACATTTTTATTAATAGCATCTCGTAGTCTTTGCGTACCTGCTTCAGGGGCAAAGGTTAATGTGCTTTTTTTAACCTTTTGAATTTTCTGCATAAGTTCTTTTGAAAAATTGTCAACCCTAAGAGAGGGAAGAGATAAATTAATTTTTTTCTCTTGACTCCAACTAAGAATTTTTAATAATAATTCTTCTAATTGACTGTAATCACTTGAACTAAGAGAAGATAAGGAAACTTCTTCATATCCGGTATTTTCACATAATTCTTTGGCTAATAAATTTAATCTTTCAGAACTTTTTTCTCTTACCGGCCTATATATCATTCCTGCTTGACAAAAGCGACATCCTCTTATACAACCTCTAAATAATTCTAATGTAATTCTATCGTGAATTATTTGCGTAAAAGGCACTACCATTGTTTTTGGATAAAATACTTTATCCAAATCCTTAATAATTCTTTTTTTAATTGTTGAGGGTGCATCTTTATAGTTTTTAGTTATTTTATTAATAGTATTATCTTGATTATAAATAACATCATAAAATTTAGGGACATAAACACCTTCAATTAAGCAAGCCTTTTGTAAAAATGCAGTTTTGTTTTTATTGCACTTATATAAATCTAAAAGTTCTAACAAAACTTCCTCAGCTTCTCCAATAACAAACAAATCAAAAAAGTCAGCAATAGGTTCTGGGTTTACACAACAAGGACCTCCCCCAATAATAATTGGAAAAGTGTTATCTCTATCCTTCGCTCTTAAAGGAATACCAGATAGATTTAGCATATTTAATATGTTTGTATAACTTAATTCATATTGTAAAGTAAAACCTATAAAATCAAACTCTTTTAACGCATCAAAGCTTTCAAGTGCAAAAAGAGGGATTTCATTTTCTCTCATTAATAATTCAAAATCCTTAGTTGGAGCAAAAACTCGTTCGCACCAAATATCATCTCTTTCATTTAAGAGTGAATAAAGAATTTTCATACCTAAATGAGACATTCCAATCTCATAGGTATCTGGAAAGCAAAATGCAAAACGAATATCAATTAAATTTTTGTCCTTAATTATTTCGCCAAATTCTCCACCAGTGTAACGGGAGGGCTTTTGCACTAATGGCAAAATACTGTCAAGATTTTTAGGATTCATATTTATAACCTTTCATAAAAAAAATGGACATTTTTTGAAATAAAATAATATTTACACACCAATGCTCCAATTTGAAAACCATTTAAGCCAAGTTTTTGCGAATTCTTTTAATATTGGATAGCCAGACCAAAGAGGGTAAAATGCAATAAATATAATTAAACATACTGCAAAGAAGGATATGTAAATTATCATAGCTTTTTTCCCACTTAATTTTTCTAATAATCTCTTAAGAGCAAATATCGTAATTCCCATCACAAATGGTAGAGTTGAAAAATAGTGATAAATAAATGTTGACCGTGATACTAATACCCAAGGCATATAATTTGAAGCAACTCCTACAAAAAGAAAAACTAAAATCATTAATTCACTTTTCATTTTAGCGGCGTTTTCAGCAAAACGATTTTTAGTATATTTAATGTAATCTTTTATTAAGATATATCCGCCAACAAAGAAACTAACAAAACCACTCCACCAAATAATTGGGTTGCCAAAACTTGAAATGCTTTCAACATTGTTAGCATTAACAGTTTCAGGGGCAATATAATACCAAATTGGCTTAACTATTAAAGGCCATTCAAACCAAGCTGATTTAAACGGATGATTGTCATTTGTCAAATTAGTGTGATAGTCAAACATATTTTTTTGGCAATCTAACAAAACTCTCATCCAATTTCCATCCATAGCTTTTAACTTATAAAATGGAATATAGGAAAGTGCATATATTACAAAAGGCATAACAACAAAAAACAAAACACAAAAGCCGAGAGTGTAATATAAATTTCGTTTATAGGTTTTAATGATATATGATAATTGTTGTTTTTCTTCTTGTTGTTCAGGAGATTTTATGGTGCCAATAATTTTTTTAGCCTCAATGTATTCTTTATATTTATTGTAAAGGAAGAAAAAGAGCAGAAATGCCAAGCCAACGGCTCCATAAAGACCTGTCCATTTTGAAGACATAGCTAAACCAAAACATATTCCACTAAGACTTAATGGGACTAAGGTTTTCCAGAATGGTTTTTTATAAAAGTTTGAAGAAATATACATATACATAAATAAATACATAAGAATAATAAACAATACAACAAAACTATCAATAGTTGAAATTCTTGTTTGAGCAAAGTGCATACCATCTAATGCCATAAGCAGTGTCAAGCCAATAGCCCATTTTGTGCTTTTGAACAGTTTTTTGCCTAAAACAAACATAGCAGGAAGCATAAACACACCCATTAACATTCCCATAATTCGCCATCCAAATGGGTTCATTCCAAATATTGCAATTCCAATTGCAATAATTTCTTTTCCCAATGGTGGATGAGTAGTTTCATAAATTGGTAAGTCATTTAAAAATTCAAAAGCCGTTCTTGCGTGATATATTTCATCAAAATACATTCCGTTTTTGTAAGAACTTAACAAAGGAACTAACCCTTGTTCATCAAAAATATTTGAATAATAATGTTCTTTAACTTTTTCGTTATCTTTTCCATCCACACTAACAATAGGTATTGTAGAAGTCGCATTGGCAGAAGAATAACACCCTATTTCAAGCAATTTAAATTCAGGAACAATACTCTCAACTTTTAAATATCTTGCAGAATAATTATTTCCGCTGAAAGACACCTTTTTCCAACTGTAGAGATCTCCTGTATTGAATTTAACTGTTTTAATTTTTGTAAAAGCAGTATTATCGTTACTAATTGAAATATCAAATGTTCCTTCGCCAATTGAACCAAAATAATAAAGTTTTTCCAAAGGTTTTTCTTGACCAAAATCGGCAATTACATAACTCCCTTTTTCCCGTGGCTCCCAAAAAGTTTTTGGGCATTTCATATCTCCTAAGTTAAATAGTGAAAAGGCAAAATATATTGCAGTTATTGTAAGCATTATAATGTAATCCTTGACATTTAATTTGCTTTCTTTTCTTAAACTTTCTTGTGCAGTTTGAATAATTTTATTTATCCTAAAAGTAAATTTTGATATATTAATTTTATTTGAATTTTTAGATTTTTCATTATTTTTATTTGAAATATTATTTTTTGTTTCAACTTTTGGCTTTTCAATAACAATAATATCCTTAGTTAATATTTTGTAAATAGTTACTACAAATACAATAAATAAGGCAACCATAGCTAAGCAACCGAGAATAAATATACTGTCTTTCGATGTAAAATAAGTTTCTGGTTTGTTGTGTAAAAACAAAACTGAAGCAACATTAAAATAGTGCAAAGCAGATAGGCTAACAAATAAATACAATAGTGATTTTTCCCTAAAATATATATACGACACTAAAATTAAAGCCAAAGCAGGGAATAAATATCTTTCGTGAATACCTGAACCAATGGTGCAAATTCCGACGGCAATAAATGCCCCTAAAATAAAGTATGAATAATCTTTAACCTTGCTTTTATAAAACATATAAATAGTTGAACAAACAATAAGGAATATAGAAATGTTGCCAACTAATTTCCAAGTAAGCCAATCAACTCCAATAAAAATTGGCAGAGTATCTTTAGCCCATTGTCCTCCAATAAGTCCAAAAAAGTTAAATGCCGAAAGGTCAGCATAAGGGTAACTTGTAATTGTAGAAAAATAATTATTAATTAACCAAGTTAAACTACCAAAAAAACCCACCTTGTTAATTGAAAATATTACTGAAAAAGCAAAAAAGGCAACAACACAGGATAGAAAACTAATTAAATTCTTCTTAATTCTGTCTTTGTATTCAATATTTAATTTTTTCTCTTTAATAATATTTAATATTTCATAAACTACCGCAATAATAATAATTGGAGTAAAAATAATTGTTTGAGGTTTTGCCAATAGTCCTAATAGGAAAATTGGCATTGAAATATAAAGTTTCCTTTTTACAATAAAATAAATTGAAAGCACAATTGCTAAGGTAAATACACTGTCAACCTGTCCCCAAGAAGAACTGTTTACAATTATTGCTGGGTTTAATAAATAAAGAGAAGATAAAATTAATGCAGTTTTTTGGAGAAAATGGTTTTTTGAAATTTTATATATGAATGCTCCCATAATTAAGTCGCAAATTATGGCTGGCATTTTAATAAACGCAATATAAGACATATCAGAGATATTTGCATTAAATAATTTGCCGATAGAAGCAAAGATACCTAATACAACCATATAAAGTGGAGGATAATCGCAAAAACTAACTTGTTTATAAAATTCAAAAGGACCAACTGTAGCCATAGTATTACCCCATGAGGTAAAGCAACTAATATCAGCATCAAACCCCTTAAAACTAAGAGCAGATATTAATCTTATTATAAATGCAATAACAAGAATAACAATTATTCCGATATAGCTTTTTGTTTGATTTAATTCTTTAAAAGCGGTTAATTTTTTAATTAGAAAGCCACTAAACACTAAGAATAATATTGAAATAAAAATAATACTAAAATTGTCAGGTGCATTGGGAGTGGAATTAGAAGTGTTGCCTGAAATTTCGTTTGACCAATTAACAACTTCAACATTGTTTGGAACTGTAGAAACTTCGGTTAATGAAACATCATCAAAGGCGGCATAACCATAATTATCGGCACCAAAATGTCCAATTCTCAAAGAAACTTTAATTGATTTTTGATTGCCGGTTTCCCCGTACATTTCTATTAAAGTCCAATCATTATCGCCGGTTAAATCCCTTGAAACAGAAAAAATATCCATTACACCGATATTAGCACCAATTCTCCTTGTTGCACCATTATTTTCGGGGTCGTTTTGGTCAAAAATCCTAATGCCTTTAGTTTTAATGAAAGCCGAAAGTTTGTAATTAGTATTTGGCTTAACATCAACATTTTGAACCAATCGTGCATCGTTATTTTTACTTATATCAATATAAGCATAATTATTATCGGACTTGCCACCATCAGTCCCCACTCCAAAGGAATCCTTGTGAACAGAAATATAACTTTCACTATACCAATTTGAAGGCAAATCATTATCGCCTATTTGGGTAAAAGTTGGGTTTTTAATTAGATTTATTTCTGCGGCATAAGAGTTAATCCCAAACATAATAAAAGTTATTAATAACATACAAATAACGGTAATAAACTTATAATATTTTTTTGGAATAGTATTTACATTCATAAAAACTTTAAACCTTTCTTGCAAATTTTCCAATTTTTTAGCATTATTTAATACTTTCTTCTCAATTGTGCCACACATTTTAAACATTGACATTTAGCATAACCAACAATATATATATCATAATTCAAGTAATAAATCAAGGCTTAAACGATGACATATATCAATTATTTAGTAGATAATTTAAATTTTAACAAGTGAGTGGGAGTGGGAGTGGAAGTGCTATACCCCTTTATTAATATTTTGATAATATTATATCCATTATATAATCCCCCTTTGTATTATGATGTGAATAAACAAAAAAAAAAAAACTATTGATAATTTTAAATAATAGTGTTATTATTAAAGAAAATTGCAGAGGTGAAAAAAATGAATAAAAATGATATTGAAACCGAAAGCACAAACACTGTGCCAATAAAAGACGACTATTCTCATAGGAGAAGATCTAACCGAGATCTTGTTGACAAGATTGTTCACTGGCTTGATAAAAATCGTGTTTCCTTTATTTGGATTATTACAAGTTTTGTTATGGGAATTGTTTTTATCGCTTTAACTATTTTTACTGTTCTAACTGTTTCATCTAATGCTAATAAAACAAATGAATTAATTGCAGAGAACTTTAACCTTGAAACCAAGGTAAAAGAGTATAATAACAAAATATTTGTGGAAAATGATAAATATTTATCAGCAATGCTATTAAGGCTATTGCCTGAAGACCAGTTAGTTAGTTTAACAAAAAATAACTGGCTTTATAAGATTACAATTAATGGCGAACCGGTTAAAGGACGCGAATTTGATATTTATTCTCCTAATCTTGAAATTGTATTTTCTGAAACCGAATTAGAAAGTGATAACACATTCCCAAAAGAAATTAATGCTAAGGGTTCTATTGCATCCGGTGAAAACAATGTAAGCTATAATGATTATATTTCAGTTACCGCAACAACTTCAAAATCCACTATTGAATCTAAAATTGAAGGTAATATTAAAAGTACTACCTATAAATTTACAAATCTTAATGTTGGAGAGATTACTTATGTTTTGTTAGATGCAGATTTAGCAACTCGGTTAGGTTTGCCTGATAGAGACATATCAATATACTTCACACAAAATAGAGGAGGTAACTAATAATGATTAATAAACAAAAAGAATTATCTCCAAAAAAAGGCACTAAATTTAATGATTATAAGGTTTCTCCTATTTGGGCGGTTGTTACTATTGTTTTTACCCTTGCAATTTTGATAAACTCTGGAATATTAATTTATAATTCAAGGATTTTAACAATTCAATCGGATTCAAATAAAATATTTAAAGAAGACCTGAAAAACAAAGAAAATATTTTTACTGTTGGTTTACAAGTTTCCAATGATGAATATTCTGAAAACTTTTTAAAATCAATTCTTTCAGATTCTAAATTAAGAGCATTAGCAAAAACTTTTTGGAGTTATGAATTCTTTGCAAATAACAAAAAAATAACCTCATCAAATATTAATGTTAGCAAGGATAGTGTAGAGTTTTCATTAGTTCAAACGGAAAAGGAAAGAATATTGCCTTATAGCCTTCATATCTTAGGCTCTTTAACTGCAGGAGATAATGCGGACAGATTTTATGAACATCCTATATTCCATTCAAATAGTAATTATACTTTAACTCCACCATTAGCAAATACTAACCCGGCAATAGCCATCTATAAATTTAAAGATACAATGGTTGGAGAAACTATTACAATTTCTCTCACTCCACCATTGCGTGAGAGATTAGATTTAGTTAATACTCAAAATCAAATTAATGTTATAGTAAAGTAAACTAATTAAAAGTTTTAGCCACTCAATAAATTGAGTGTTTTTGGTCAAAGACAAACGAGGTATTGGAATTTTACGATTTCCAATACCTCTAATTTTATTGTGTAAATATTCATCAACGCAAAAATGGACTTTGTTTACAGTCCCTTTTTTATAATTATTCAATAATAAACATTGCGTAAAGGATAAAAAAAGATTATACTATAAGAAAATGGTATAAGGGAGGAAGAAAAAATGTGGTTTGAACACAAGTTTTTTAAAGTTTCCACCGCAATTATATTGTCTCTTATTATTCTTATTTTATTAGGTAAGGTTGATTTTTTATTAGTTCCCTTTAATAGCCTAATGGCCGTTTTATTTTTTCCAATAGTTATATCTGGTTTGCTTTATTACCTATTGCGTCCTATAGTAAAATTTATTGAAATACTTAAGGTTCCAAAAACTATTGCAATCCTCATAGTATATGTTTTTTTGATTGTAATAATATATTTTGTTGGTTCCTACGCTGGAAATTTAATTGTGAAACAAGTAAATGAATTAATTTCTTCTATTCCTTCCTTTTTTGAAACTGCAAAAAATATTGCTAATGACATAGTAAAAGATAAAAACCTCTCTTTTATTCCAATAGACAAGTTAGAACAGCAATTGCAAGGAATATCCAATAATGCCGTTAATTTTTTGTTTGGAAATATTGTAAGTGGTATTTCTGCTGTTGGTGGCATTGCTGTTTTGTTGTTTATAGTTCCAATTATAGTTTTTTACCTATTAAAAGACGATGAACTTATGCCAAAATTTATATTAAAATTTGTTCCAAAAGAATACAAAAAAAATGGAAAAGAAATAATTTCTGATATGGATACTACCTTATCAACATATATTTTAGGTCAAGCAATTTTAGCTTTATCTTTAGGTGTAATAATGTATATAGGTTATTTAATTATTGGACTGAAATATGCACTTGTTTTGGCATTTTTTGCTCTGCTTACCTTTATGATTCCTTATTTAGGCTCAATAATTGGAGTATTGCCTGCACTACTTGTTGGGTTAGTCGCCAGTCCTTATATGACTGTTAAAATACTAATTATTATGGCGGTTGCACAAATTATTGTAGGCAATTTTTTAACTCCAATTTTAATGGGAAGAAGATTAAGTATTCATCCAATTACTTATATAGTTGTCCTGCTTGGTGCCGCTTCGCTATTTGGGTTTATTGGAATGTTAGTTGCTGTTCCGGTTTATGCAATATTAAAAGAACTTGGCAAAAACCTTTATGAAATATATTTATTAAGTAAAAAAACAAATAAATGATAATTAATTAAACAAATAATAATTTTTATAAAAAAACGGCATAGACTGCACCTATCCCCTGTGCCCCTGATATCAAGCCTAATACTACTAAAATAAGGAGTTGTCTTTCTGAAAGACAACTCCTTTGATTTTACAATTTTACGGGTTAATTGAATAATTCGGTGCTTCTTTAGTAATATATATATCGTGTGGATGGCTTTCTTTAAGCCCTGCAAAAGTAATTTTAATAAATTTACCCTTTTGCTGAAGGTCAATTATAGACTTTGTTCCACAATAACCCATACCTGATTTTAAACCACCTAACAATTGAAATACTGTGTCCGAAAGTGGTCCCTTATAAGGAACGCGTCCCTCAACGCCCTCTGGCACTAATTTTTTATTTTCCTCTTGGAAATATCGGTCTCTTGAGCCTCTAATCATAGCACCCATTGAGCCCATACCTCTATACACCTTAAATCGTCTACCTTCAAATATTTCACTTTCGCCTGGGCTTTCTTCACAACCTGCAAACAAAGAGCCTATCATAATAACATCAGCACCAGCGGCAATAGCCTTAACTATATCACCTGAATATTTTACTCCACCATCTGCAATAACTGGAATACCATACTTTAATGCTACACAAGCACAATCATAAATGGCAGAAATTTGAGGAACTCCAATACCTGCAACCACCCGTGTAGTGCAAATAGAACCAGGTCCCATTCCGACCTTTATAGCATCTGCTCCTGCTTCAATTAATTCCTTAGTTGCTGGGGCAGTAGCCACATTTCCTGCAATTAGTTGACAATTAGGATATGCTTTCTTAATTTTTACAATACAATCAATTATGCCTTGAGAATGACCGTGAGCAGAGTCAAGCACCAAAACATCTGCCCCTGACTCAATTAAAGCTCCCGCTCTTTCTAAAACATCGCTCGTAACTCCTATTGCTGCTCCGCATAAAAGTCTTCCAGTTAAATCTCTAGCTGAATTAGGGTATTCAATCGCCTTTTCAATGTCCTTAATAGTGATTAGTCCCTTTAAATTGCCTTTTTCATCTACAATAGGCAACTTTTCAATTTTATGTTTACATAATATTTCCTGAGCTTGTTCGAGTGTTGTTCCAACTGAAGCTGTAATTAAATTTTCTTTTGTCATAACTGTTGAAATTTTTAAATTAAAATTTGTTAAAAATCTCAAATCACGATTTGTGAGAATTCCAACCAACTTGCCTTTTTCACAAATTGGAACACCGGATATTTTATATTTTGCCATTAATTCATTTGCATCATACACATAATGCTCAGGCGAAAGAAAAAACGGATTTAATATTACACCATTTTCGCTTCTTTTTACTTTGTCTACCTCTTCTGTTTGAACTGAAATGGGCATATTTTTATGAATAATTCCAATGCCGCCCTCTCTTGCCATAGCAATTGCCATTTTTGATTCAGTAACAGTATCCATAGCGGCAGTCATAAGGGGAACATTAAGTATTATGTTTTTAGTAATTTTTGTAGCAATATTAATATCTTTTGGAAGAATATCGGATTTTTCCGGAATTAACAATACATCATCAAAAGTTAACCCTTCCTTACAAAATTTCTCAGACACGATATCATTAATCATATTAAAATTCCATTCCTTTCTTTGAGGCACAAAGTTTGGAGGAAAGAAGTAGTGCAGAGCAAGGCGTAAAGCGATAAAATATCCGTGCCGCATATTCTTTATATGCTAACGGAGATTTTTAAGCCGACAACGAAGCTATGTGCTACTTATTTCATTCAAACTAAATCTCCCCTTATCTTTTTACTATTTTTATTATTTTACATCTAATAACAAATAATATCAAGTAAATATTTCAAATTTGATTAAATTTTAATTAAATTATTAAAGTTTAGTGAACTTAAAGCCAATTTTATGATATAATTAAACATAAAATAAATTGATAATAGCACATTGTAAATTAAAGGAATGAACTTTATTATGAAGAAAAAGATTGCCTACAAGTCAACATTTGGCGAAGAGGTTGGAAATTCAATATCTCACGGAGTAATTGCATTTATTTGTTTGTTGCTTATTCCTTTTTCAGCAGTTCTAAGTTATTCAAAAGGCAACATTGTGGACAGTATTGGAATTAGCATTTTTGTTATATCAATATTTTTAATGTTTTTAGCTTCTACCCTCTATCATTCAATGAAAGAAGAAACTAAACACAAATATATTTTCAGAATTTTAGACCATATTTTTATTTATGTTGCAATAGCAGGTAGTTACACACCAATCGCACTTTCGGTTATTAAGGGTTGGCAAGCAATAATTATTATAGTAGTGCAATGGAGTATGGTGATTTTTGGAATACTCAACAAATGTTTAACAAAAAAAACAATACCTAAAGTTAGTCTTACCATATATTTAGTTATGGGCTGGACATTAATATTGTTTTTCCCAATGTTTATTGCAAAAGCAAATTTTGTGCTACTTATTTTAATTGCCTTAGGAGGTCTTTTTTACTCAGGCGGAGCCTTCTTTTATGCTTTAAAGGGTTTTAAATATCATCATATGGTTTGGCATTTGTTTGTAAATTTCGGTGCTATATCTCACTTTATTGGGTTAGTTTTTTTCTTAAAAGGCTAATACATTCTTTAACTGGAAGGATTTGATTTTTTTGAATAAACTGTTACTTTATTTAGTTGCAACTCCACTTGGAAATTTAGGCGATATTTCAAAAAGAGCCATTGATACTCTTGCAATGGTTGATTTTATTGTGGCTGAGGACACAAGAAAATCTATAAAGTTACTTAACCATTTTAATATAAAAAAACCTCTTATTAGCTACTATGAGCATAACAAAAGGGAAAGAGGCGAAGAAATTGTAAAAAAGCTATTAGATGGGCAAACCTGTGCATTAATAACTGATGCTGGAATGCCGGCAATTTCTGACCCGGGACAAGATTTAGTTGCCTTATGTATAGAAAAAGATATTCCTTATACGGTTATTCCTGGACCTTGTGCCGCTGTTTGTGCTTTGGCAGTATCGGGACTACCGACGGGAAGATTTTGCTTTGAAGGTTTTTTATCTATTTCAAAAAAGTCCAGAAATGAGCATTTAAACGCAATAAAAAATGAGCAGAGAACACTTATTTTTTATGAAGCACCACATAAAATAAAAAATACTTTAAAAGATTTATTAAGTGTATTGGGAGATAGAAAAATAACAATAGTGAGAGAACTAACAAAAATATATGAGGAAATTTTGCCAATTACATTAAAACAAGCAATAGAAATCTATAACGAAAAAGAGCCAAAGGGAGAATTTGTTTTAGTAATTGAGGGAGCAAAAGAAGTTTTAGAGCAAAAGCCTACTGAGCAAAACATAAAAGAACTTTTTGAAAAGTTAACAAAAGAAGGTGCACCAAAAAGCCAAGCAATAAAAGAAATTGCAAGCAATTTGGGGCTTAGAAAAAACGAGGTTTATTCGCTTATAATTAATAAAGAATAAACAAAACATATTTTATGTTTGACTTATTGTTTGCAAACCTATAATTTGTTTATTAATTGCAATTAAATCGCTAATAGAAATAAATCCTTTATCCCCTATATCCCCTGCGGTATTTGAAATGCCTTCTAATATATATATATACAAAAGATGTTGCTTTATTGCTACTAAATCAGCAATATCAATATCCCCATCTCCGCTAACATCACCTTTAATAATAATTGTATAAGTGTTTACTACTGTTTCGCCATTCATTATTTTAGCAGTCATTCCATTTCCAACAATAAAGCTATCTAATATTTCAGTTTGGTTAATATCAAATATTTTTGTTGTTTCTTGAGGTAATGTATTTATTAAATTTTTAAAATCAATTGATAAAGTGTTTAAATTTAATCCTTTTAACTGCTCATCTAAATATAAATATAATGTATTATTAATTGTAAAATTTATATTGGTTTCATTATCTAAAGCATCAGTTACAACTAAATTATATGCACCACTATTTCTTAAAATTGTTCCATTATCACATATTTCTCCATTTAATAAAGCAGTGCCTTCATTAAAACTTATGGATGCAATATCATAATAATTTCCATTTTCAACTCCACTAATTACAGGTGGAGTTTTATCTATGTTAGTTATTGTTACCGTTGTTGTTGTAGTATCTCCCATTAAATTTGTTGCAATAAAATCAAAACTACCATTTTCAGTGAATGTGTGTGTTGAAAAATTTAATGTTCCAACATCTATTGAGGCATTAACAATAATATCACTGTTTGTTGGAGCTGTTTCATAAGTCTCTATTGTAATAACAGGAGCGTCTTGAACAATAAAATAATAAATATTAGTCCCTTTATTGCTTGGAATTGTAATCTCCCCACTAACAGGGTCAGATGCAATAACAACTGCCCCTCCACCTTCAAGGTCTGTTGCTCCTCCTGTATAAATTTTTTGATTAATTGTATTATAGCCTGCATTGCCTTTAAATCCGTAAAGACCTGTAGGTCTTTTTAATAATAATGCAACTCTAAAACTGGTCATAAACTCTGAGAATGTTAAATCAGGGTCTATATAATTTTGTATAACCTCTTCAATACAGCGATAATCATTATACACACTTTGAGTAACTTCCGTAAATACACTATTCCCAATTCCAACCTGTTCCTTTAAATACTGCGAAAAGAGATAAGAAAGAGAATAGTTTTCAAGTTCCCCTTCCCAATTTAGCAGAGAAAAACCATTTGTTATTAAAGTTGAATAATTATAATAATCAATTCTTGATTGCGATATATTGCCGGAATAAACTTGAGAAGCGGATTCTGATAATGCTTCGTTTAGCCATATACTCATATTATCAGTATTCGGGTCATTATTTTCTATAAAAATATTTTGATTCCAATTTACCATATGCTGAAATTCGTGGGCTAAAATATCATAACATTTTGTTACATCTTTTGTTGCATCCATTCCCATTGTAGGATAAGTATCAATATAAAATATTTCCATTTGATTAGTATTTGGATTTTCAAAACTGTCATAAGGATATAAATCATTAGGGTCAAAATATCCCGCAACATAACCACCTGACTCGGAAAAACCATCCTTTATATCAAAGCATAAAATATTAACCTTGCTATTGCTATCGGTATCAGAGGGTTGACCAAAAACTTCAGTAATTATTGGAAAAATATTACTGTCAAACTCTGCTGTAATTCTATCGGCATCAACAGTTGACATATCATAATCAGTGGTTTTTACCCAAACATTAGAATAAGTTCCGGATGATTTTAAAGTAGCAGTAATTTGATTATATGTGTATGTTTCAATATTAAATGCCCAAAATGTATTTGTATCCCCCACATTATAAATAGTAAAGGTTATTAGCATACTTTGGCTTATGTTATTTGTAGAAATATTGTTCAAAAAATTTTCATTTAAAGGCTTAATAAAATCTTTTCTATATGAAGTTGAATTCAAATTTTCAGTAGTTGGATTTGTATTGTCTAAAGAAAATGTTCCGGTGTTTTCTGTTGTGGTTCCATCGGTTGATTGGTTGCTAATTACCGCAAAATTCCCTTTAACAGTTATTGGTACAGCAACTTTAGTTGGACTATATTTATTACTCGTCGTCCCATCGCCAAGTTGACCAAAGGGATTTCTCCCCCAAGCCCAAAGTGAACCATCTATTTTTATTGCTAAGGAATGATACCTACCTGCTGTTATTGAGGATACTCCATTTGCTATTATTTGCTTAGGTATTTTACTTATAGTAATAGTTCCGTCGCCAAGTTCACCATAACTATTATCACCCCAAGCCCAAAGTGAACCATCTGTTTTTATGGCTAAGGTATGCTCATTTCCTGCCGCTATTGCTTGAACCCCGTTTGCTATTATTTGTTTTGGAACCAAACTATTTACTTTTGTCCCATCGCCAAGTTGTCCATAATTATTTCTTCCCCAAGCCCAAAGTGAACCGTCTGTTTTTAAGGCTAATGAGAAATTTTCTCCAGCTACTATTGCTTGAACATCGCTTGCTATTATTTGCTTTGGTGCCAAACTATTTGTTGTTGTCCCGTCGCCAAGTTGACCATAATTATTTCTTCCCCAAGCCCAAAGTGAGCCATCTGTTCTAATGGCTATTGTATGATAATCACCTGCCGCTATTGTAGTTACTCCACTTGCTATTATTTGTTTAGGTGTAGTTCTGTTGATTGTTGTTCCATCACCAAGCTGACCACTACCATTTTTACCCCAAGCCCATAATGAGCCATCAGTTTTTAAAACTAAGGTATGTCCATTACCTCCAGCTATTGCTTGGGCACCACTTGCTAATATTTGCTTCGGGATAGTTCTACAATCAGTTGTCCCATCGCCTAATTGACCAAAATAATTAGCACCCCAAGCCCAAAGTGAACTATCTGTTTTTATGGCTATGGTATGAAAATCACCTGCCGCTATTGCCGTTACTCCACTTGATATTATTTGCTTTGGAACTAATCTACTTGTTGTTGTTCCATCACCAAGTTGACTATAATCATTATAACCCCAAGCCCAAAGTGAACCATCTGTTTTTATGGCTATGGTGTGTCCGTAACCTGTCGCTATTTTAACAAAAGGATTAGTTACAGTTTCAGCCACACAAGATAAACTGTTTCCCATTAATAGCCCTTGACCAATTATATTTGAAGCTAAAAAAGCAAATATAACAAATAATATTTTAATACTTTTAAATTTTCGCATAAAATTTTTCTCCTTAAATTAATATATTATTATTATAACACTACTTATTAATTTGAACAACTATTTTATTTATTATGTTAATTTTGTATTAATTGGAAACAACTGGGTCTCGTTATCTGCTACATTGCCTCTTTTTTTATGTGAAAAATATAAGGTTTTTGTCTTGTTACTTAAAACATGAAACCACTCAATAGTTTTGTTAATGCGAATGCCTGTTTCGTCCTTATGTAAAACAGGGTTTGTTAATGTGTTACCATAGGTTACTAAGTTTGTGATATATGGAAATTAAAGGCAAAATATTACACTTAGTATTTTACAATTAGGAAATATTCAAATGTTGACATAATTGCTGTGGAAAACTCTGTGCAAAAAGTTTATAATTAAATAAATAAGCCATATTTTTTATAAATATTATATACATTTTCAATTGTATAATGCTTTTTTTGATTTTTTATGTAAACCTAATATTTTAATATAATAAATATATATCAATTTCTTTCTATTAACAATACATCTAAAAGTTCACTCGGTTTGCTAATTATAAAATCTGCTCCATTTTGTAATAGTTCATCCTTTTCTCTAAAACCCCAAAGCACACCTACTCCTGTAACGCACGCATTTTTAGCGGTTTCCATATCAATTCCTGAATCACCAATATAAATAATATCTTGTAAGTTTACATTCATTTTTTTTGCAATATCAAGTATTCCATAGGGGTTAGGCTTTTTGGGAAGGTCATCCTGTTGACCTATTATCATATCAAAATAATCTTTCCCAAATATTTTTTCTGCCATTAATATAGTAAAACTATGTTGTTTGTTTGAAACTATACCTAATACAAATTTTCTTTTCTTTAATTCACTTAAAAGTTCAACTACTCCCTTATAAGGACAAGAATTTTCAAGATAATGTTTTTCATAATAAATAGAATAAAGTTTTCTAACTTTATTTATTACCTCTTTATTTTCTTTATATTCAAAGGGCAAGGAGTGCTTAATTAAATTATTTACTCCGGTTCCAATAAAATATTCATACTCTTGCTCATTAAAAGTTTTAAAACCACAATCAGACAAAGCATAGTTCATACAATTTGTTATATCTTTTAATGTATTGACTAAGGTTCCATCTAAATCAAAAATTGCTACGCTTTTTTTCATCTTTTATTCCTTTTCATTTATATCTTTATTTAAAGATTTTACTGACTTAATTATCTGCTCATATTCATAGTTTTCTAAATTTTGAATTAAATTATCTGCAAAGTGAGGATAAGCAGGACTTATATTCTTTTCAATTAATTTTTCCACTTCCTTGCTATTACCAATTTCACAAGCAAAAATAATTTTAGAAATTGTGTTGCTTGACAGCTTAATATTCTGTTCAATTTGTTCAATGCTTTTTTCTTTGCTCTCTTCATATATATATTTTACCTTTAACAACCTTTCAATAATAGAAAGAATTTCATTTTCTACAAAAGGCTTTATAATAATACCATCAAATTTATACTTTTCAAATTCCTTTATTTCCTCTTTAATTACACTTGTTGTAGTCAATATAATTGGAATCCTTTTTTTACCCATAAGTTTTCTTATCTCTGAAATAATATTTTCCTTATTTGTACTTAACAAACTCTTATCAATAAAAATAATATTAGGCTTGTATTCCAAAAAAGCATTAACCACATTAGCCGAATTATCAGTTTCATAGGTCTCAAAGCCAACTAAATTCAGTGCTGTTTTTAATACCTCTCTATTTAATAACAAATTATCTGCAATTAAAACTTTTTTTGAATATTTTTCATTAGCTAAAGCAATTACCTTTTTATTTCTTATAGAAAGAGCAGATTCTATATCATTGGAATACTTAGCTTCAAATTTAAAACTAAAGGTGCTTCCCTTGCCTTTTTTGCTGACTACTGTAATATCTCCATTCATTAGTTTTGCAAAATTATGACTTATGGATAATCCTAAGCCGGTTCCACCTTCTTTAATGTTTTCGTTCCCCCCTTGCTCAAAAGCTTTAAATATTTTTTCTAAATCTTTTTTGGCGATTCCTATTCCGGTATCATTTACATCAATGCAATATGAACCACTCATTTCATTAATGCTTTCTTCATAAGCCTTTATATTGATTTCTCCACTACTTGTAAACTTATGAGCATTAGCAATAAGATTTATTAAAACTTGTCTTATCTTTCCTTCATCAGCAATAATAAAGTTATGAGAAATATTCTCATAATCAACTGAAAATTTTATTTTCTTACCCTCAATATATTCGCGACCCATTGCCATTATTTCGTTTATCAAATCTATAATGCTAAAAGAGGTTTTATTTAATGAAGTTTTTCCCGCCTCAATTTTTGACATTTCAAGCACATTATTAATAAGTGTCAAAAGATGTTCTCCACTTTTACTGATTATGGAAAGATATTTATCTTGCTCTTTAGTTATATTTTTATCTCTTTGTAATATCCCGATATAGCCAATAATAACATTTATAGGCGTTCTTATTTCATGAGACATATTTGAAAGAAAGGCACTTTTAGCTTTGTTAGCCGCCTCAGCTTTTTCCTTGGCTTTTTTAAGTTCAGTTATATCACTTGCAATAGTGCACATATATTCTTTATTTCCCACAGTAATTATATTTGCAGTTCCTTCAATGGTAAATAATTCTCTTTTATTATCTTTTGAATAAATTGTTTGGGTTATTTTATAGTTGCCCTGCTTCCTAACTAAATCAAAATAATATCTCCAATATTCTTTTGTTGCATTGAGATAAGAGGAGAATATATTTTTTCTGTGGTTTTCGTCTTCTAAATAAACGCCTTTTCTTTTTGCTTCTTCGTTTTCATAAACAATATATCCATCATAATCAAAAATTATTATTGCATTATCAGCATTGTCAACAGCAAATTGAGTTCTTAATAATAGTTCCTCAGTTTTTTTAAGTTCGGTTATATCATTTCCAATAGTGCACATATATTCTTTATTTCCCGCAACAATAATATTTGCAGTTGCATCAATAATAAATAAGTCTCCTCCTTTATCTCTTGAATCAATTATCTGGCTTTTTTTTACTTTGCCTAACTTCCTAACTTCATCAAAATAATATCTCCAACTTTCTGTTGTTGAACCGGGATAAGTAGAAAATACATTTTTTCTATGGTTCTCGTCTTCTAAAAAAACGCATTTGCTTTTTGCCATTTCATTTTCATAAACAATATATCCATCATAATCAAAAATTATTATTGTATTATCAGCATTGTCAACAGCAAATTGAGTTCTTTTTAATTCTTCCCTCAATGCATAATCTTCAGTAACATCTCTAAAATTAAGCACAACGCCTATAATAGAGCCATCCTCAACTAAAATTGGTGCGGCGGCATCTGCAATATGATATTCTTTTCCAAATCTATCAATAAGCACTGTATGATTTGCAAGCAAATGTGTTTCCTTGGTTTTTAATACATCATAAACAGGATTATCGGCAGGCAGTCCCGTCAGAGCATTTTTAATATTAAATACCTTATCAGAAGACAAGCCAATTACCTCTTGTTCAGTATAACCTGTAATTTGCTCGGCAACTCTGTTAATTCTTGTAATATTTCCTCTATGGTCACATGCTATTATTGCATCTCCAATAGAATTAAAGGTTACCTTTAAGTTTTCCTGGCTAATTTTTAATTGCTGAGTTCGTTCATTAATCAAATCTTCCAAGTTAATTTGATATCTTATTACTTCTTTTTGTGCATTAATTCTTTCTGAAATATCATCAAAAATAGTTCCAACACAATCATTGGGTAAAGGAAAAGCCTTTAAT
>CAZFQD010000020.1:0-21816 GCA_964520885.1 uncultured Oscillospiraceae bacterium
TAAATCCGTTAGTTTAGTGCTCTATTTGGCACTTACTATTATATACGAGGGGCGGATTCCATATCCGCCCGAAATAATGAACAATGAACAGCGAAAAGCGAACAATTAAGGTGTCAAAGCCGTATTCTTTATTAAAGGATAAGGGGTAAGGAAAAATTGTCATTGCGAGCGAAAGCGTGGCAATCTCTTAAATGATGTATCCCTTTGGGGATATGATGTTGGGCTTCGCCAAATGATGACACTTTGTTAATGATGTGTGTCTGCGGACACATAAGGGGATACATCACATCATATTGCGAAGCAATACATCATTGCGTTAGCTACATCATTTTGAGCATAGCGAAATACATCATAAAACCAAACTAAATTTTATTATGCGTGATAGGGGATTATATATATGGCTTCGTGGATGGTTCATTTTAGAATTGCTGACGGACTTTTAGATGATTTAATTAACATTGATGTAGAGAAATTTATAGTTGGGAATATATGTCCCGATTGTGGTGAGCCGAACAGCGATTGGAGTGCCTATAATCCTCCAAATAATGTGACACACTGGTTCAAAGACGATTATATGCAAAATAAAAAGGAACCCATTGATTTTGATAAATTTATTAATACATATATTTCAACAACTATTAATAGTAAAAAGTTATCATTATATATTGGATATTACATTCATCTCTTGACAGATACATTATGGAGCGACGAAATTTACCTTCCTTCAAAAAATAAGTATTTGACCGAGTTTGCAAATGATAATAATTTTATTTGGAAATTAAAAGGCGATTGGTATGACCTAGACCATCTCTTTTTAAAAGAACATACTGATTTTCGTGCATTTAATATATTTAATAAAATATCCATTTTCAAAAATATTTACTTTGAATATTACTCTGAAACAGCTATTGAGCGACAGATTAAGTTCATATGTGATTTTTATAATAATTTTAATGATACAGATAATAGACTTAGCAGAGATTATATTTATCTTACAAAAGAAGAAATGAATTATTTTGTTGCTTATTCTATTGAAAAAATTAAGACTATTTTAATTAATAATGTGTCATTTATGAAACACTTTGTAAAATGAGCATTTTGCAAAACAAAAGTTATTATTATCTTTTACTACATTGCAATTTTTAATTTTATGAGATTCTTCGCTACACTCAGAATGACAATTCATTCCTCACTCCTAACACCTAATTTTTTTAAAGGTGAACTTATGGAAAGACTAACAAAAAAATCAGAGCAAAATAAATATTTAATTGATAATTCTAAGATTGAACAAGTCGTAGAAAGGCTTGCCTTATTTGAAAACATCTATGAAGATATAGTAGCAAGCCAAAGTGAAATTCACAAAGAATTAGAAAAACTTCGCAATGAAGGCAAAACAAAAACGGTTAAATTCAAAGAATTAATGGTGAAAAAGCTTACTAACAATAATATGATAATTCATTTTGAATTTTATGGAATAAAATAGCGGATAATTAATAAGGCTCCTTTTTCAAAGGAGCTGTCAGCAAAGCCGACTGAGGATTTTACCTTAATTAAAGATAACTTAGTAAAAGGCGATGGAGGATTAAAATGCCAACATTTTCAAGAAATAAAAACCTAAAGGAATTTTCTCGAAAATTAAGAAATAACGCCACAAAACAAGAAAATCATTTATGGTATGATTTTTTGAGAACTTATCCTAAGCAATTTTATAGACAAAGAATAATTGGAGATTATATTGTAGATTTTTATTGTCCTAAGGCAAAGCTTGTTATAGAACTTGATGGTTCACAACACTATGATGACAATGCAGAAAAGTATGATGAAAATAGAACGAAATATTTGCAAAGTTTAGGATTATCGGTGCTTCGCTTTACTAACGATGATATTAATAAAAACTTTAGTGGAGTATGTGAAATGATTAATGAAAAAGCCCTCTTTGGAAAAGAGGGTGGCATGGCTAAAAGCCATGACGGGTGATTATAATCCTCAGTCAGCTTCGCTGACAGCTCCTTTGGAAAAGGAGCCTTAAGAAATGCTTCGCTGACAGCTCCTTTGGAAAAGGAGCCTTGAGAAATGCTTCGCTGACAGCTCCTTTGGAAAAGGAGCCTTAATATTTTTGAAAGAATTGAAAAAATATGAAAAATTTAGGCTTATATATCCACATTCCATTTTGCAAACAAAAATGTTTATATTGTGATTTTTACTCTTTAAAGGCTGACAATGGACTTTATAAGAGTTATTGCGTTGCTTTAATAATGGAAATGAAAGTTTGGGGCGAGAAACTAAAAGAAAAAACAATAGATACAATTTATTTTGGTGGAGGAACGCCAAGTGTAATAGGGTATGAACTAATAAATTTATTGTTAAATGAAATTAGAAAAAGTTTTAATATTGAAAATAACGCAGAAATTACTATTGAAGTTAATCCAGAAAGTGCTAATGAGGAATTTTTAAGAGAAATATTCAAAAATAGCTTTAATCGTATTAGTTTTGGTGTACAATCTTTTATTGATAGCGAACTAAAGGCAATCGGCAGAATACATAATGCAAATGAGGCAATAAATGCAATAAAAACCGCTAAAGAAGTCGGCTTTTTAAATATTAGCCTTGATTTAATGTTTAATTTGCCAAATCAAAGTATTAATGATTTTGAAAAAAGCATTGAAAAAGCATTAGAACTAAAGCCAACACACATTTCTGCATATGCTTTAAAACTTGAAAAGGGGACTACACTTTACAAAAATAAAAATTCCCTTAATTTAGCGGATGAAGATACTGAATTTTTAATGTATAATAGATTAGTGGACAAATTAAAACAAAAAGGCTATTTTCAATATGAAATTTCTAATTTTTCGCAAAAAGGTTTTGAAAGCAAACACAATTTAAAATATTGGAATGTGCAGGATTATTTAGGTTTAGGAGTTTCGGCACATTCTTTAATTGACCATAAAAGATTTTTTAATAAAAGAGATTTAAAAAGTTATACAGAGGGCAAAAATATTAAAAAAATCGAAGCGATTATAACAAATGAGGAAAAATTAAAGGAATATATTTTATTGGGGCTTAGAAAAAGCAATGGAATTTCTTTAAAGCAACTTTTAATTTATTCAAATGAGGAATTTTTAAATAAATTTATAACAAAAGCAGATTATATTTGCAAATTAGGTTATGGAGTTTTAACGCAAGATGCTTTTTGCTTAAATACAAAGGGATTTTGGGTATCAAATACTATAATAAATGAGTTTATTACTTTAATTTAGAGGCAAAAGTATTAACAAATTGAAAACTTTTTAAAAAAGCAACAATATTTTATTTAATTATTCATTTATTTTAAAATAAGGCTTGAAAAAAGTAAACAAAAAAGGTAAAATGTCATTATATGTTTTATATAGTATTCAAACATAATTTTTTGATAATTTAATTAGTAAAATATTTATTACAAATTGTGCCAAAAGCACAACGAAAGGAATGAAAATAATGTCCAATAGGTTATTTCAATCAATAATTCATCAAATGAAACCAACGGTGGATAGAACCATTGGGGTGCTTGACGATGCAGGTTTAGTTATTGCATGTAGCGAATTAAACTTTATCGGAGAACAACGAGAGGGAATAATGTCCTATGGTTCAGATGCTATTATTAATGACGGATATACATATAAAATCATTGGTCTTGCGGCAAAACCTGATTATGCTATTTTTGTTGAAGGTAAAGATGATTTTGCATCTAAGGTAGCGGGAATTTTAGCTATTGCTTTAGGTTCAATAAAGGAATATAGCGATGATAAGTATGATAAATCTAATTTTATTAAAAACATTATTTTGGATAATATTTTAACAGGAGATATTTTCTTTAAAGCAAGAGAACTTCATTTTCCTGTTGAGGTAAGCAGAACCGTTATGTTAATTAGATTAATAAATAAAACCGATATTTCAGTAGCTGATATTTTACAAAGTTTATTCCCAGAGAAAACTAAGGACTATGTAATTAACATTAGCGAAACTGATATTGTGCTTGTTAAAGAGGTTAGGTCCAGCATTGAATCAAAAGATTTAGAAAAGTTAGCTCGCTCTATTGTGGACACTTTATTTGGTGAGTTTTATACAAAAACAATGGTTGGCATTGGTTCAGTTGTTGGTAATTTAAAGGATATTGCAAGGTCTTTCAAGGAAGCACAAATTGCCTTAGAGGTTGGCAAAGTTTTTGATACTGAGAAAAGCATTGTAAGTTATGATAATTTAGGTATAGGCAGATTAATATATCAGTTGCCAACAACCCTTTGTGAAATGTTTTTAAATGAGGTATTTAAAAAGGGCTTAATTGAGTCTTTAGACCAAGAAACAGTTCATACTATTCAAAAGTTTTTTGAAAATAACTTAAATGTTTCTGAAACTTCCAGAAAACTTTTTGTTCATAGAAATACACTTGTTTACCGTTTAGAAAAAATCAGAAGAATTACAGGCCTTGATTTAAGAGAATTTGACCATGCTATTATCTTTAAGGTAGCATTAATGGTAAAAAAATATCTTATATCAAAAAAAAATAATTTCTAAATTTACTAATTAATTCGGAATGCAAAATGCGTTCCATGACCTTTTTAGAGGCAAGAGGCAAGAGGCAAGAGGCAAGAAAATGTTACTCGTTACCTGTTGCTTGTTAATTTACCCTTTATCCCTAAAGGAGATATATACAATGATAGAATTAAAGGATGTTACTAAGACATATAAGAATGGCACTACAGCTTTACAAGATGTAAATTTAACAGTTAATGATGGTGAATTTGTTTTTGTTGTTGGAGCTTCAGGTGCCGGAAAAAGCACATTAGTTAAATTACTTTTGTGTGAAGAGCTTGTGTCAAGCGGTAAAATACTTATTAATGGGGATGATATTTCACTTTTAAAACACAATCAAATTCCATATCTTAGAAGAAAAATGGGTATTGTGTTTCAAGATTTTAGATTAATTTTGAATATGACAGTATATGATAATATTGCCTTTGCTATGAGGGCTGTTGGTAAATCTAATAAGGAAATAAGAAGCAGAGTACCAAAAATATTAGATTTAGTTGAGTTGACTTCAAAGGCAAGAAGTTTTCCTAATCAACTTTCAGGTGGAGAAAAGCAAAGAACTGCTTTTGCTAGAGCTTTAGTTAATAGTCCCAGTATTATTATTGCAGATGAGCCTACCGGTAATATTGACCCTCAAATGTCGCTTGATATAATAGCTTTATTATCCGGCATTAGCCAAAGAGGAGATATTACTGTTTTGGTTGTAACTCACGAAAAAACTTTGGTTGATAGATTTAACAAAAGAGTAATTACCATTTCTGAAGGCAAGGTAACAAGCGATAGAATGGGAGGATATTCCGAATGAAGATTAACGGAAATTTTGCTCCTTATGCTTTTAAGGAAGCTATTAAGAATGTTAAATTAAATGGTTTAATGAGTAGTGCATCTATTTTTGTTTTAATTGCTTGTCTTGTTTTAATTGGAAGTTCAATATTAATTACAGCGAATATTAATAAGTTAATTTCTAAAATCGAAGGGCAAAATGAGATAGTGCTTTTTTTAGAAGATGCTAATTCCGCTGAACAAAACAATGAAATTGGCTTAAAACTAAAAGAAATCAACAATGTTTCAAAAGAGGTAATTTTTGTTTCAAAGGAGCAAGCATTAGATGAATTAAAGTTAGAGCTTAAAGACCAAGCATATTTATTAGAACAAATTGAAGACGATAATCCACTTAGGCATAGTTATCACATAAAGTTGATTGACTTAAATAAATATGATGAGGTTTTATATACTTTAAAGAGCATTGAGGGAATTGCAAAAATAGGAGACAATAAGGATTTTATTAGTACAATCACAAAAATTCGAGAAGTTATTACAGTTTTATCTATTTGGATAATAATTATTTTGCTTTTTGTTTCGCTTTTTATTATTTCAAATACTGTTAGAATAGCAATGTTTACAAGAAAATTAGAAATAAACATTATGAAATTTGTTGGTGCAACAGACAATTTTATTAGACTTCCATTTTTAATTGAAGGAATAATTTTAGGAGCAATTGCCGGCGTTGTTGCCATTTTTGTAGAATGGGTCATTTACAGCAAAATAATTGTTCCAATGATTTTTGAACTTGGAATATTTAAGCCTGTTTTATTTTTTGAAATTGGTTATGTTGCAACCATTTGTTTTGTTATTGGGGGCATAATTATTGGAGTAATAGGTAGTATATTACCTATGAGAAAATATTTAAGAGTTTAACAAGTTGAAAGTTGAAAATGGAAAGTTGAAAGTTAGGGGTGCTAACGCAAATATTATTAGTTGTGGACGGTTTTGCCGATACCTTTGCTTTTTACTTTTCACTTAGATGGGGGTTATGTTTTGAAAAAAAAAGGAATACTTATTTGCTTTGTAATCATATTTATTATTACAACATTAAGTTCATCCATAATGTTTTTTGGTATTTATGCAGAAAGTCTTGACGAATTAAACGAAAAACTTGCTCAAAACCAAAAGTTAATTGAAGAAAAAAAGGCAAAGTTAGAACAAATTGAAAAACAAAAAACTAGTGAATTAGCAAAAAAACAAAGTATTGATAAAGAAATTGAAAAAACTCAAGATGAAATAACTAATTTAGATGCAATATTAAAGGATGTTAATAATCAGTTAGAAGAAAAAAACAACGAGCTTGAAAATTCTAATCAAGAAATGCAAGATTACTATGAATCCTATAAGGAAAGAATAAGAGCAAATTATGAAACAAGTAAGACCACATATTTAGAGGTGCTTTTTGGCTCAAAGAGTTTTTCGGATTTTATTGTTAGATATGAGCTTGTTTCTCAAATAATGGAATATGACAATAAACTAATTGCACAAATGAAAGATAAAATTGCATCAATTGAATCGTTGAAAAATCAAATTGAGCAAAATAAAAACAAAAATAATTTAACAAAAGATTTAAAAGAAAGTCAAGAGGATTTATATACTGAGCAATCCAAAAAGGGACAACAAATTATTTCAAATTTAGAGAAAAGTGCCAAGGCAAACAAGGCCCTAATAGCTGAATTAGAAAAGCTTGACAAAGAAACTCAAGCAGAAATCGAAAGACTAACCAATAAAGATAAAAAATTTGTTGGCGGAGAATTTGAATGGCCTGTTCCCGGCTTTTATTATATTTCTTCTCCATTTGGAATGAGGTCAAGAGGAATGCATTGGGGAGTAGATATTGCAAGCCATATTTATAATGGGAAAAGAGTAGAGATTTATGGTGCTAAAGTAGTTGCCGCCAATGACGGGAAAGTTATTATTTCTGGAAACGGAAGATTGGAAGGAAATTATGTAGTTATTGACCATGGCGGAAATATTACAACCAGATACTTGCATTTAAGTAAAATAAATGTTGGTGTTGGGGATGAAGTAAAAAAAGGGGAAAAAATTGGTGAAGTTGGTAGCACAGGTAATTCAACAGGACCACATCTTCATTTTGAAATAAGTATAAATGGCACAAGAGTAAATCCTATGAATTACTTTAATTAAATATAGAAATGAGGAATTAATCTTAATTATGGAAAAAAAGATAAGGCTAAGCACATCTATTTTCATTACCATTGTATGCACATTAATGGCTTCCTTAATTACTTACTTTGTTTTAAATAATATTATGATATATAATGGAAAACTTTTTCAAAAACATCAGGTTTTGATTAATAAGTTGATTGGTGTTGACGAAAAGGTAAGAAAAAATTTTATAGGGAAACTTAATGATGAAGAGTTAATAGATGGCTTACTCAAAGGTTATATGTATTCTGTTGACGATAAATATGCCGATTATTATGACAAAAAAACCTATCGAGAAATTAACAAAGATTTAAAAGGAGAATATGAGGGTATTGGCATAAAAGTAGTTTTTAACAATGAGGGAAATGGACTAATTATTACAAACATAATGAAAAATTCTCCCGCTGAAAAAACCGATTTAGCAATTGGAGATGTTATTGTTAAAGTTTCTAATGAAAAGGTTTTTGATTTAGGTTATGAAGCTTCTGTAAATAAGTTATTAGGAAAGGTCGGAACCTCTGCGGAGTTTAGCATATTAAGAGATGAAAAGGAAAAACAATATAGTATTAATAGAGAAAAATTTGAAATTGTTACAGTAGAACCTGCAATTATTTTTGATGGAAATATTGCATTTATTAGAATTACTGAATTTGATAATAATACTTTTGATAATTTGAAAAAAGAGGTTGAATCAGCAATTGAAAAGGGGACAACGGGCATAATATTTGACCTTCGTAACAATCCTGGGGGTAGCCTTGATTCTGTTGTTAATTCTCTTGATTATCTTTTGCCTAAAGGAACTATTGTTACAGTTCAATATAAAGAGGGTTTAGTTGATGAAAATGGCAAAAAGGTAGAGCCTAAAATATATGTTTCTGATGAAAACCAAGTAGATATTCCGATGGTAGTATTAATAAATGAAAACACTGCAAGTGCTGGTGAACTTTTTACTTGTGCACTTAGAGATTATGAAAAGGCTAAATTAGTTGGTCAAAAGACCTATGGAAAGGGTGTTGGACAAGAAACTTTCGATTTAGGAGATGAAACAGCAGTTAAATTTACAACCTTTACCTATACTCCACCAAAGAGCAAAAATTATGATGGAATCGGAATAACACCTGATTATGAGGTTGTTATGTCGCCAGAATTAATGAGTAAATTTTATTCTTTAAAACCTCAAGAGGATAATCAACTTCAAAAGGCAATTGAACTATTGAAATAATTATTTTTTATGCTTGAAATATATTGCATTTTTTGATATAATAAACATTATTAATTTATAAATTCTTTTTTGGAGGTTTTCGTGAAAAAAAAAATTAAAATCATTTCGTTTGTTTTTGTGCTTTCAATATTAACATCATTATTTACTTTTATTTATGTATGTAGTGCTTCTGCTTTTGTTAATTTAAGCGGTACTACTACAGCTTTAATGGGAGAGGATGTTGACTTAAATTTAAGTATTGAAGGGCTTAATTTAATTGCACCTGATGGCATAAAAACATTTGGGCCAATTAAAATTACCTATGATACAAATATATTAATTTATAAAAACACTGTGCTAACCTTTCCCGATAAGGACGGTTTTACTTATAAAATGTCAAATCCCAAATCAGGTGAAATTTTTATAGATATTATAGCACCAGATGAACCAAAGATAATTAGACCAAGCACAACAAGCATTGCTACAATTAAATTTTCAGTAGGTAAAAATGTAAAGTCAGGACCTACCGATGTTTCAATATCAGGAGCAAACGACTTTGGAATTAAATTACTTAATGATGAAATTATTGATTCGGGTAATTTTATTACCTTTGGTCCACTCGTTACAATAAATATTCCTAATAAGCCATCAAACAATGCAGAGTTAATTAGTTTGGTAGTTGAGAATAAAGATTTAACCCCTTCCTTTAACCCTAATACATTAATGGGATATAGCCTTACCGTTCCAAATGAAGTATCTAATATTAATGTAAAAGCAGTTGCATCGGATAGTTCAAATGCAAAAATCGTTGGCACTGGTATTAGAACATTAAATGTTGGTATGAATATTGTAACTGTTGAGGTTACTGCACAAGATTTAAAAACAAAAAAGAATTATGTCATCTCTGTGGAAAGACTATCAACAATTATTAGTTCTAAAACGCAGGTTTCTTCTGTAAATAGTGGGATAGTTGTTACCGATAAAACAATTGATAATTTAAACGCAGAAATTAAAGAGTTAAAAGACACTAATAAAAGCATTTTAGAGCAATTTTCTGTTGTAACAATTATATTAATTACTTTAATAGGTGCATTAGTTACTGCATTAATTATATTAATTATTAACATAAGAAATATGAATAGAGAATAAACTATGCTAAACGAATTTTCAAGAACTGAAATTTTATTAGGAAAAGTGGCAATAGAAAAGCTTAAAAAAAGCACTATTGCCATTTTTGGCATTGGTGGAGTTGGTAGTTTTACAGTTGAAGCTCTTGCCCGTTGTGGAGTTTATAATTTTGTTTTAGTTGATGATGATGTGGTTTGCAAAACCAATATTAACAGGCAATTAATTGCAACAAAAAAAACCATTGGAAAATCCAAGGTTTTAGTTATGAAACAAAGAATTTTGGATATTAATGAAAAGGCAAATGTAATTACTCATCAATGCTTTTATACAAAAGAAAATGCAAATGATTTTGATTACAAAAGTTATTCTTATATTGTAGATGCTATTGATACTATTTCTTCAAAATTAATTCTAATAGAAAAAGCGAAACAACATTGCGTTCCCATAATTAGTTGTATGGGTGCCGGAAATAAATTAGACCCCACTTGCTTTTTAGTTTCAGATATTTATAAAACCAGTGTTTGCCCACTTGCAAAGGTTATGAGAAGAGAACTTAAAAAAATGGGCATAGATAAATTAAAGGTTGTTTATTCAAAGGAGCAACCTATAAAACCAATTGAACAAGAGGGAACGAGTTGTAAAAATAATTGCATTTGTCCAAAAGATGCTGTGAGAAAATGCACGGTAAAAAGACAAATACCGGGCAGTGTTTCCTTTGTTCCATCTGTTGCTGGACTAATTATTGCAGGAGAAGTGGTTAAAGACTTAACAATTAACAATTAACAATGAACAATTAACAATTGATAAGCAGTAAAATAACAAAACATAATTTAATTCATTTCTTGCGGATATTTAAAATCCCATTGTTGTCTTAAATTATCACAAAGCTCCATAATTTCTATGGTATCGTTACTTGAAATTATGGGGCTTTCTAATTTTCCTTGTAAAATTAGATTAGTTGCTTCTCTTATTTCATATTCAAAATTATTTGAAAACGAGCCATCAAAATCATCTGTTTCGCCGTTTTCTTTAAAAAGTGTTGCCTTTGTAGGATAGCAAGTGTGATTTAATAGAATTTTGCCTTTGGTTCCATAAATTTCAGCCGAACATTCATAATTAATTAGCATTGAATAGGTAAGTGTTGCTGTTTGACCGTCTTTATAAATTAAAGAAATGCTTGCTTGTTCGTCCACTCCTGTTTTGCCCATTTTTGCTACGCCAATAATCTTTTGCGGACGATTGCCTAAAATGTTACAAGCAAAGGATAAAGGGTAAATTCCCAAATCAAGTAGCCCACCGCCGGCTAAATTAATATCATAAAGCCTTGAATTTTCGTCAAAGGGAAATTTGAAACCAAATTGAGCAAAAACGCTGATAACTTGTCCAATAGCACCATTTTTTATTTGCTCTTTAACCCATCTTGTTGCGGGTAAAAATCTTGTCCACATAGCTTCCATAACAAAAAGATTTTTCTTTTTTGCCTTTTCAAAAACCTCTTTTGCTTGTTTTGAATTAATGGTAAATGATTTTTCGCAAAGAATATGTTTGTCATATTCAATGCAAAGCAGAGCGTTTTCATAGTGGAAATTATGAGTAGTGGCTATGTAAACAGAATTAATTTGAGGATTTTTTAGCATTTGCTCATAATTTGAATAGCAAAATTCCAAATCATATTTTTCTTTAAAATCCTTTGCCTTTTTTTCATCCTTAGAAGAACAGGCAATAAGTTTTGCGTTTTCAACGAATTTAATATCTAACGCAAATCTGTTTGCAATATTTCCACAGCCAATTATTCCCCAATTAATTTGTTTCATATCCTTTTCTCCTTATAATATTAATGGTCTGGAATATTCCAGACCATAAAAATAATAAAATTTATATGTTTTTTGCTATTTCTTCTCCCATTCCCGTTGTAGTTAGAATTTTAGTATTATTTTCAGCTATATCAAGTGTGCGATAACCGTCTTTTAGCACCTTTGCAACAGCATTTTCAATAGATTTGCCTTCTTTATCTAAATTAAGAGAAAATTTAAGCATCATAGCAATAGATAAAATTGTTGCAATTGGATTTGCTTTGTTTTGCCCTGCAATATCGGGTGCCGAGCCGTGAACAGGCTCATAAAGCCCCGGTCCGCTATCTCCAACACTTGCACTGGCTAAAATTCCAATTGAACCTGTAATCATAGCCGCTTCATCCGATAAAATATCGCCAAACATATTGTTTGCCAAAACAACATCAAATTGCGAAGGGTTTTTCACAAGTTGCATAGCGGCATTATCAACAAGCATATCCTCAACGCTAACCTGTGGATAATCAATTGCTATCTCATGAACTACCTTTCTCCAAAGACGAGAACTTTCCAAAACATTTGCCTTATCTATACTTGTAACCTTTTTATTTCTTTTCATTGCAGTTTCAAAAGCGGTTTTTGCTATTCTTTTTACTTCCAATTCACTGTAACAATCGGTATCATAAGCCTCAGTTCCGTATTTGCCCTCACGATAACCTCTATCGCCAAAGTAAATACCACCTGTTAATTCTCTAATAACCATTATATCAATACCCTTAGCGGCAATATCTGCTCTTAAAGGGCAAGCACCACTTAAAGAATCAAATAATATTGCAGGGCGAATATTTGCATAAAGCCCCAATGCCTTTCTTATACCTAACAGACCTGCCTCAGGGCGAAGAGTACCCACTAAATTATCCCATTTAGGACCACCAACAGCACCTAAAAGCACAGCATCACTTTTTAGGCAAACATCTATTGTTTCTTGTGGTAGTGGAACTCCTGTAGCATCAATTGCACAGCCACCCATTAAAACTTGCGTGTAATTAAAATTATGCCCGTATTTTTTGCCAACTTTATCTAAAACTTTCATAGCCTGTTGCACAACCTCAGGACCAATTCCATCACCTTTAATAACCGCAATATTAAAATTCATAATTTATACCCCTTTAATTAAAGAATATGGCTTTGTAAAAATCCTCAGTCAGCTTTGCTGACAGCTCCTTTGAAAAAGGAGCCTTAAATTAATTGTTCGTTGTTCGCTGTTCATTGTTAATTTTTTTTAATAGTCCCCCTGCGGAAATTATTTCTTGAATAAAAGGTGGAAATGGTTCTGCTTTAAAGCAAAGTCCTTTATTTTCAATTACTATTTCACCGGTATCATAATTAACGCTCACAGTATCGCCCGCCTGTATAGCCTTAGCCGCTTGAGGACATTCCATAATTGGCAAGCCAATATTAATAGAATTTCTATAAAAAATTCTTGCAAAACTCTCAGCAATAACACAAACAATGCCACTTTCTTTAATTGCAATTGGTGCATGCTCTCTTGAAGAACCACAACCAAAATTTTTGCCACCCGCCATAATATCCCCTTGCTTTACTCTTTTAGGAAATGTTTCATCAATATCTTCCATACAATGAGAAGCTAATTCCTTAACATCTGTTGTATTTAAGTATCTTGCAGGGATAATAACATCGGTATCAACATTATTTCCATATTTAAAAGCTGTTCCTTTAACTGTCATAATCATCTTCCTTTTTAAAGTTAATTCAATATCTAAACATCGGGCGAACAATGTTCGCCCCTACAAATTATACTTCTTCAGGTGAAGCAATATATCCTTTTATTGCTGTAGCCGCCGCAACTGCAGGACTTGCAAGGTAAACTTCACTTTCAGGATGTCCCATTCTGCCAACAAAATTTCTGTTTGTAGTAGCAACTGCTCTCTCGCCCTTAGCCAAAACACCCATATGTCCGCCTAAACAAGGACCGCAAGTTGGAGTGCTAACCACAGCACCACTGTTAATAAAGATTTCCAAAAGCCCTTCCTTCATTGCTTGCAAGTAAATTTTATTGGTGCCGGGAATTATAATACATCTAAGTCCTTTTTTAACTTTTTTACCCTTTAAAATTTCAGCGGAAGTTCTTAAATCTTCCATTCTCCCATTTGTGCAAGAGCCTATAACAACTTGGTCTATTTCTACTTTACCCACATTATCAATAGTTCTTGTATTGTCGGGCAAATGTGGGAAAGAAACTGTCAACTTTAATTGAGAAAGTTCAATTATATAAGTCTTTTCATATTCAGCATCGCTATCAGCCTCATAAATTTTATATGGTTTATTTGTTTTATCCTTAACAAATTCAATAGTTTTTTGGTCCACAGGGAATATTCCGTTTTTAGCCCCTGCTTCAATAGCCATATTTGCCATACATAAACGGTCATCCATTGAAAGAAAATTAAGCCCATCGCCTACAAATTCCATAGATTTATATAAAGCACCATCAACACCAATTAAGCCAATGATGTGCAAAATTACATCTTTACCGCTAATCCATTTAGCAGGTTTGCCTTTTAATTCAAATTTCAAAGCACAAGGCACTTTAAACCATGCCTTACCTGTTGCCATTCCTGCCGCCATATCGGTGCTACCGATACCGGTTGAAAAAGCACCCAAAGCACCATAAGTGCAAGTGTGGCTATCTGCTCCTATAATTAAATCGCCCGGCACAACTAAACCTTTTTCAGGCAATAAGCAATGTTCTATTCCCATTTCGCCAACATCAAAATAGTTTTCAATTTCAAATTGTTTAGCGAATGTTCGCACTGCTTTGCATTGTTCTGCCGCTTTTATATCTTTATTAGGGGTAAAATGGTCCATTACCAAAGCAATTTTTGATTTATTAAAAACACTTTTACTTTTAGCAGAATTAAACTCATTAATTGCAACGGGTGCTGTTATATCATTTCCCAAAACTAAATCAAGATTAGCCTCAATTAGTTGACCTGCAACTACTTTTTCCAATCCTGCGTGCCCAGCTAATATTTTCTGTGTCATTGTCATTCCCATAGTAATTCCTCCGAAATTTATTAAATTTGTATCTTTTCGGAACGCATTAATGCGTTGCCTACAAAAAATTATGAATTAATTTATATTCAATACTATCAACCAAAGCCAACCAACTCGCTTCAATTATATCGGTTGAAACTCCAACAGTTGTCCAAGTTTGATTTCCGTCAGTAGACTCAATTAAAACTCTAACCTTAGCGGCTGTAGCAAATGTGCTTTCCATAACACGAACCTTATAATCAATAAGATGAACAGTATCAAGCACGGGATAAAATCCCAAAAGTGCTTTTCTAAGTGCTTTATCTAATGCATTAACAGGTCCATTACCTTCTGCCGCAGTAAGTTCAGTTTGCCCATCAACAATAATTTTTATAGAAGCAGTAGCGGCTATGTCTTTTAAAGGAGGTCTATTTGATACTATAGAATAATTAACAAGTTTAAAAAATGATTTATACTTGCCTAATTGTTTTCTAACTATTATTTCAAAAGATGCATCAGCACCTTCAAATTGATAGCCTTGATGCTCTAAGTCTTTAATTGTTTCAATGATTGCACTTGTTTCAGGTGATTCCTTAACTAATTTTGGATTAATTTTTTGAATTCGTTTTAGAACAGCAGACCTTCCTGCCATTTCCGACATTAAAAATCTTCTCTCATTGCCAACACTATCGGGTGCAATATGTTCAAATGAATGGCTTGCTTTAGACACACCATCAGCATGCATACCTGCTTTATGAGCAAAAGCACTTGTTCCAACATAAGGCTCGTTATTATTAATTTTTATATTTGCAATTTCTGCAATTCTAATGCTTGCTGAGGTCAAGTTAGATATATTTTTCCCAGGTATACATTGATAACCTTTTTTAAGTTGAAGATTAGGAATAATTGTGCTTAAATTTGCATTTCCACAGCGTTCGCCAAAGCCTAAAAGTGTGCCTTGAATGTGAACTGCACCGGCATCTACTGCCGCAATTGAATTAGCAACTGCTAAACCACTATCATTATGACAATGAATTCCAACCTTGCATTTAAAGGTATCAACTACCTTTTTAGTCATATCATAAATTTCACTTGGGAAACAACCACCGTTTGTGTCACACAGCACTAAACAATCAGCACCTGCCTCAACTGCGGCTTTTAATGTTTTCAAAGCATAGGAATTATCTAATTTATATCCATCATAATAATGCTCAGCATCATAAATGACTTCTTTTCCCATTTGTTTAAAGTATTTAATTGTATCGCTAATCATTAGTAGATTTTCTTGTTCGGTTGTGTTAAGAACGGTTTTAACATGAAGTGTAGAACTTTTGCCAAAAATCACAACACAAGGAGTATTGGCATCCATAATTGCTTTAATCCCTTTGTCTTCTGATACGGTTATGTTTTTTCTTCTTGTGCTACCGAAAGCAGCTAATTTAGAATTTATAAGTTTTAGTTTATCGGTATTCTTAAAAAACTCTAAATCCTTAGGATTAGAGCCGGGGTTTCCTGCTTCAATATATTCTATTCCCAATTCATCAAGAGTTTTTGCAACACGCAACTTATCCATAACAGTAAAAGAAATGCCTTCGCCTTGACAGCCATCTCGCAAAGTGCTATCTAAAATCTCTAACTTCAAAAAATAACCCCCCCATATAGTGATTAGGAGTTAGGAATTAGGAATGAAATTATTATTTTCACTCCTAATTCCTCATTCCTCATTGTTGGTATTCCTTAAAAACCGCTCCTGTGCTTGCTGATGTTACTAAATTTGAATATCTCCATAAATAGCCTTTTGTAACCTTAGGTGCGGGTTTTACCCATTTTGATTTTCTTTCTGATAATTCTTGGTCGGATATTAATAAATTAAGTTTGCCGTCATTAATATCAATTTCTATTTTATCGTTGTTTTTTACAAAGGCAATGGCTCCGCCATTAGCGGCTTCTGGTGAAATATGACCAATTGCCGCTCCTCTTGTCGCTCCGCTAAATCGTCCATCGGTAATAAGTGCTACTGAACTGTCAAGCCCCATTCCTGCCAAAGAGGAGGTTGGAACCAACATTTCTCTCATACCCGGTCCACCGCAAGGACCTTCATAGCGGATAACAACTACATCACCTGCAACAATTTTGCCTGCATAAATGGCTGTAACTGCATCGTCCTCACTATCAAAAACTTTGGCGTTGCCTGTAAATTTAAGCATATTTTCTGCAACAGCAGAGCGTTTTACAACACCGCCATCTAATGCAATATTGCCTTTAAGAATTGCAATACCGCCTGTTTTACTGTGAGGATTTTCTATTGGTCTAATTACATCTGTATTTTTATTTATTGCTTTTTCAATGTTTTCCGCAACGGTTTTAGCAGTAACGGTTACTAAGTCAAGGTTTAAAAGATTTTGCTTTGAAAGTTCCTTCATAACTGCAGAAACACCACCGGCAAAATATAAATCCTCAATATGAAAGCAACCGACAGGACTTAAACGGCAAAGGTTTGGAGTTTTATTGCTTACATCATTTATAAAATCAAGATTAAGTTTAATTCCACATTCGTTGGCAATAGCAGTTAAATGCAAAACAGTATTTGTGCTACAACCCAAAGCCATATCAACAGTTAAAGCGTTTAAAAATGCTTTTTGTGTCATAATATCAAGTGGTTTAATGTTATTATAAACCAATTTCATAATTTGCATTCCTGCTTTTTTTGCAAGACGTTCCCTCTCGGCATAAACTGCCGGAATAGTTCCATTGCCGGGCAAAGCCATACCCAATGCTTCGGTCATACAATTCATACTATTAGCAGTAAACATACCGGAGCAAGAGCCACAGCCGGGACAACAATTGTCTTCTAATTCCAAAAGTTCATCATCGCTTAGCTTTCCCTGTGAATGTGAGCCAACCCCTTCAAACATAGTAGTTAAACTAATTGCCTTGCCATTTACTCTACCTGCCAACATAGGACCGCCACTTATTACAATAGAGGGAATATTTAATCGTGCCGCCGCCATTACCATTCCGGGAACAATTTTATCGCAATTTGGTATTAATACCAAACCGTCAAACGCATGGGCAGTAGCCATAATTTCAATAGAGTCTGCAATTAATTCTCTTGAAGCTAAGGAAAATTTCATACCATTATGTCCCATAGCAATACCATCACAAACACCTATGGAAGGCACCTCAATAGGAGTGCCTCCTGCCATATAAATCCCTGCTTTAACCGCTTGACAAATTACTCCTAAATGTTTATGCCCCGGCACTATTTCAGAAAAAGCATTAACAACACCAATTAATGGCCTTGAAATCTCTTCATCAGTATATCCCATAGCTTTAAAAAGCGACCTATGAGGTGCTTTATCAAAGCCGGAAGTAACATTCTTGCTTATCATAAATATCAAATCCTTTACAAGTAAAAAATTATAAGTTAAAGTTTAATAACTTTCAACTTTCAACTTTTCACTTTCAACTTAAATAACGAAGTTATTTTTTAAGCCAACTCATCATACCTCTTAAAGTTGTTCCAACTTTTTCAACTAAATGATTAGCTTCGTTTCTTTTCATAGCTAAGAAATTAGCTCTGCCGGCTGAACGGTTTTCAATTAACCAATTAGCCGCAAATTTTCCATCTTGAATTTCTTGTAAAACTTTTTTCATTTCTTTGCGAGTTTCTTGTGTAATAATTCTCTTGCCTGTAATATAATCGCCATACTCAGCAGTATCACTAATTGAATCTCTCATTTTTGCGTATCCACCGGCATTAATAAGGTCAACAATTAATTTCATTTCGTGAACACATTCAAAATATGCTATTTCAGGTTGATAACCTGCCGCTACTAATGTATCAAAACCAGCCTTCATAAGTTCAGTAACTCCGCCACAAAGAACTGCTTGCTCACCAAATAAATCAGTTTCAGTTTCTTCTTTAAATGTTGTTTCAAGCATACCTGCTCTGCCTGCTCCAATACCGGAACAGTAAGCAAGTGCAAAATCCTTAGCTTTTCCAGAAACATCTTGATAAATAGCAAATATTGCAGGAACACCTTTGCCCTCTTGATATTGACTTCTAACAGTATGTCCAGGTCCTTTAGGAGCAACCATAATTACATCAATAAAATTAGGTGGCAAAATTTGATTAAAGTGAATATTAAAGCCATGAGCAAACATTAAAATATTGCCCTTTTCAAGATTAGCTTCAATACTTTCTTTGTAAATTTCAGTTTGAATTTGGTCTGGTAGTAAAATCATAATAATGTCAGCTATTTTTGAAGCCTCTGCCGCATTATAAACCTTAAAACCTACCTTTTTTGCTTCCTCTATTTTTGCAGGAAAACTTTCTGCAACTATAACGCTTACTCCGCTTTCCTTAAGGTTTTGTGCGTGAGCATGTCCTTGACTACCGTAGCCAATGATTGCAACTGTCTTGCCCTTAAATAAATCTAAATTACAGTCCTTGTCATAATACATTTTTGCCATTTTGTTAATCCTCCTTAAAATAATCATATCTATTATGGTAATTTATACCCATATTTCCTCGCTCCAAAGCGGTAATGCCTGTTCGTGATAATTCAATAATGCCGTAAGGTGCTAATAATTCAATAAATGCTTCATTCTTTGTTTCTTCTCCTGTTATTTCAATAGTAATGCTTTGGCTTGCCAAATCAACAATTTTTGCTCTAAATATATTAGCCGTCTCAAATATAGTTAGTCTTTCCTCCGGTTTAGCTTTAACCTTAATTAAAATTAACTCTCTAAAAATTGAAGTTTTTTTGTTTAATTCCAAAACCTTTTTTACTACAATTAATTTTTGGAGTTGTTTTTTAATTTGGTCTAAAATATAGTCATCCCCAAAAACAACTATGGTTATACGAGATATTAAAGGGTCTTCAGTAACACCGACTGAAAGACTTTCAATATTATATCCTCTGCGAGAAAACAAACCTGAAACTCTTTGCAAAACACCAGCATGATTATCCACTAATACTGAAATAATGTGCCTTTGTTCCATAAAACTAACCTCCTTATTTAATCATAGTTTATAGTAGTAATAACATCTTCTAAAGTTTTGCCGGGTGGTATCATAGGTAAAACATTATCATTAATTGGAATAATACAGTCAATAATAACAGGGCAATTTGAATTAAGTGCATCTTTTAAAACACTTTCTATTTCACTATCATTATTAATACGCAGTCCTTTTGCTCCAAAAGCTTGTGCTAATTTAACGAAATCTGTTTTTCTATTAAGAGTAGTGTTAGAATATCTGCTATCAAAAAACACCTTTTGCCATTGACGAACCATTCCCAAAACTCCATTATTCATAACAATAACAACTATATTAATATTATTTGTAACAGCAGTGGCAATTTCATTTAAATTCATATGAAAACTACCGTCTCCGGAAATTAAAACCACCTTCTTATTAGGAAATGCAATTTTTGCACCCATTGCCGCACCCATACCAAATCCCATTGTTCCTAAACCACCACTTGAAATAAAAGTTCTTGGTTTTAAAAAGGAGAAAAACTGAGCAGTCCACATTTGGTGCTGACCAACATCAGTAACAACAATATCCTCAGCTAAGATTAGTTCATTTAGTTTTTCTAATATTTTTTTAGGCATTATTTCATTTGGATTAATTTTTTCGTGTGAATATTTTTCTTTATAGCCTTTAACTGTTCTATTCCAATCTAAATTCTTTTTTGGCTTAACTTTTGTATTTAAAATTTCTAAAATAGATTTTACATTGCCTAAGATACATTTATATACATTAATATTTTTATTTATTTCGGCAGGGTCAATATCAATATGCAATATTTTAGCGTTATTAGCGAAAAGAGTTTTATTGCCGATTACTCGGTCGCTAAATCGTGTTCCGATTGCTATTAATAAATCACAGTGTTTAACAGCATTTGCGGCACTTAATGTTCCGTGCATACCCAGCATCCCTAAGAACAAAGGGTTATCAGCAGGAAATGCACCTAACCCCATAAAACTAAGAGTAACAGGAGCAGAAATTTTATTGGCAAACTCAATTAATTCGTTAGAAGCATTTGATGAAATTACTCCACCACCGGCAAAAATTACAGGGCGGTTGCTTTCTAAAATTAATTTATTCATTGTTGAAATGTCTTTTGTAGTAAAATTATTTTCATATTGAACTGAACAATCTTGAACGGTATGTTCATATTCGGCACTTGCAATTGTAATATCTCTTGGAATGTCAATTAAAACAGGACCGGGTCTGCCCTCTCTTGCAATTTTAAAAGCCTCTCTAATAGTGTCTGCTAATTTTGTAACATCTTTTACGATATAATTATGCTTTGTAATAGGCATTGTTATTCCTGTAATATCAATCTCTTGAAAACTATCTCTGCCTAAAAGTGGAACAGGCACATTGCCTGTAATAGCTACCATTGGAATAGAATCCATATAAGCAGTAGCAATTCCGGTAACTAAATTAGTAGCACCCGGGCCAGAAGTTGCAATACAAACACCAACCTTACCGGTTGTCCTTGCATAGCCATCGGCACTATGAGAAGCTCCTTGCTCGTGAGAGGTTAGAATGTGTTTAATTCTATCTTTATATTCATAAAGGGCATCATGAATATTGAGAACTGTTCCCCCGGGAATACCAAAGACGGTATCAACACCTTGCTCCAATAAACATTCAATAATAATTTGTGCACCAGTTTTAGTCATAATTCAACACTCCTTCCAATAAACTAAAAAATCAGCCTAAGTCCTATACAAAGGACGAAAGCTGAAACCTTTCCATAGCACCACCTTAATTAACCGTAAAAAAACACGGTTTTCTCATAAAGATACGGTTATATAAAGATACAACTTATATCTTATCCTGAATAACGGTGGATTTTTCGTATAAGCCTACTAAATTTCAGCCCATCTGCTTAAGAGTGATATTCGCAAATTTCACTTTAAGCCCACTTTCAAACTATGGCAAACTTTTTTTACAAAGTTACAATAGTTACTTTCTCCATCATCGCATTTAACTTATTCTTTTATTTATAATACAATAATGTGTTTGCTTTGTCAATTGTTTTTTATTAAATTGTTATA
>CAZFQD010000021.1:0-21598 GCA_964520885.1 uncultured Oscillospiraceae bacterium
ATAGATAAGGATAATGAGGTGTAATAATTAAGGAGAAATAAATTTGTTGAAAATATGTGTAATTGGTGGGGGACCTTCAGGATTAATGTCGGCAGGTATAGCCGGTAAAAATGGGAATTTAGTTTATTTATATGAAAAAAACAAAACAGTAGGTAAAAAACTTTTAATTACAGGTAAAGGGCGATGCAATGTTACAAATTCAAGTGATACAAACACATTAATATCAAATACTGTGTGTAATGGTAAGTTCCTTTACAGTGCTTATTCGTTATTTACCGCAAATGATACAATTGATTTTTTTGAAGAATATGGCACTCCAATAAAAATTGAAAGAGGTAATAGAGCTTTTCCGGTATCTGACCGCTCCAACGATATTCTATTAGCTTTAAAAAGATTTATCAATGAGCAAAAAGTTAAGATCAGATATTGTGCAGTGAGGGAGATTATAGCAAAAAACAATTATATTGCAGGAATAATTGAACAAGATGGTAGTTATAAGGAATTTGATAGAGTTATTCTTTGCACAGGTGGTCTATCATATCCTCAAACCGGCTCAACTGGTGATGGATATAGTTTTGCAAAGGCTTTAGGGCATACAATTACACCATTAAGAGGTTCTTTAGTCCCGCTTGAAATTAAAGAAAAATGGGCAAGTGATTTACAAGGACTATCATTAAAAAATGTTAAATCTTCTTTACTAACTAATAATAAATTAATTTATTCAGATTTTGGAGAAATGCTCTTTACTCATTTTGGTGTTTCAGGTCCAATAATTCTAAGTTTAAGTTCTCATATAGAAAATATTAAGAATGAAAATAAAATAGTAATTGATTTAAAACCAGCATTATCAAAAGAAACACTTGATAACAGAATACTTAAAGATTTTTCAAAATATATTAATAAAGACATTAAAAATGCTTTGAAAGATTTATTACCCGCAAAGATTATTCCTATTATTATAAGTATTAGCGAAATTAACCCTACAACTAAAGTAAATAATATTACTAAAGAGCAAAGAGTAAAATTAATCCAAAACATTAAGTCATTTACACTTAATATTAAAGCATTTAGACCTATTGAAGAAGCGATAATAACTGCGGGTGGAGTAAAAACTTCAGAAATTAATCCAAAAACAATGGAATCTAAATTAGTTAAGGGGTTGTTTTTTGCGGGTGAAATAATTGATGTTAATGCCTACACAGGGGGATATAATTTACAAATTGCTTTTTCAACAGGGTATGTTGCAGGCAAATCGGTTTAATTATTGAAAGGAAGTATTTTATGAGTGCAATTAATATTGCTATTGATGGACCTTCTGGGGCGGGGAAATCATCTATTTCAAAGAAGTTGGCCGAAATATTATCATTCATTTATATTGATACCGGTGCTTTATATAGAGCTATTGGAATTTATGCTATAAGAAAAGGAGCGAATACTACATCGGAAGAGGAAATAACTTCATTATTAAAAGAAATTAATGTAACTTTAAAACATATAGATGGTTTTCAAAGAATTATTTTAAATGGCGAGGATGTTTCATCAGAAATTAGAACACCTTCTGCATCAATGGCCGCATCAAATGTTTCGGCATTTTCTTCAGTAAGGGAGTTTTTGCTTAATATTCAAAAAGATATTGCAAAAGAAAGCAATGTGATAATGGATGGCAGAGATATTGGAACCGTTATTTTACCAAATGCTAATATAAAGATTTTTTTAACAGCAACTCCGGAGGAAAGAGCAAGAAGACGCTGTGAAGAATTGCAGATAAAAGGGCATAAAGTTGATTATAATACTTTATTGAAGGAAATAAATGAAAGAGATTATAATGATTCAAATAGAGAAATTGCACCACTTAAACCTGCAAAAGATGCTATAATTGTTGATAATACTGAAATTGATTTTGAAAATTCAGTGGATACATTGTTGAAAATTATAAGGGGAAAATTAAATGTTTTATAATGTTGCAAAAGCTACAATGAAAATTATTTCAAGTTTAATATACAATGTTAAGGTTTATAACAGAGAATACGAACCATTGGAAGGACCTGTTATACTTTGTTCTAATCATATTTCTATGATGGACCCAATTTTAATTGGAGTATGGTTAAAAAGACAAATAAAATTTATGGCAAAAGAAGAATTGTTTTCTATGCCTATTTTGGGCTTTTTAGTTAAAAAAGTTGGTGCTTTTCCCATAAGCAGAAACACGGGTGATTTAAATGCAATAAAAATTGCACTTAAGACATTAAAAGACGGAAATGTATTAGGGCTTTTTCCTGAAGGTGGAAGAAGGCACAACCAAGAAGAGAGTAAAGCAAAAACAGGAGTTGCAAATTTTTCTTATAAGACCAAAGCTACTGTATTCCCTGTCCATATTATTTGCAAAAATTCAAAGCTAAAATTTTTCTCAAAGGTAGAAATAGTTTATGGAAATCCTATGAAATTTGAAGACTTAGGATTTACTGATGGTTCATCGGAGGAAATGAAAAGAATTAGTGGAGAAATACTTACTAAAATATTTTCATTAAATGCAACTTATGAAAATTGAATTAGCAAAAAATTCTGGATTTTGCTTTGGAGTTGACAGAGCAATAAACATTTTAGAAAATGAAATATTGACAAATAAAAAGCCTATATACACTTTTGGACCTTTAATTCACAATCCACAAATGATTGAAGAATTAAAGAATAAAGGTGTAAATATAATTAATAGTGTTAATGAACTGCCTGAAAATAGCATAACAATTATTAGAACTCATGGCATCACAAAAGAGCAATTATCAGAAATTAAGGGAAAAGGCATTGATTATATTGATGCCACCTGTCCATTTGTCCTAAAAATTCAAAATATTGTTAAAGAACAATCAAATAATAGTATGATTTTAATAGCTGGAGATTGTCAACATCCTGAAATTGAAGGAATAATGAGTTATGCTAATTCACCTGTTTATACATTTTCAACACTTGCAGAGTTTGAAAGTATTGCACGAAACAATACACATATGGAAGATTTTCCTGTTATTTTAGTTGCTCAAACTACTTTTTCTAAAAATGAATGGAGAAAAATCGCAGAATATGCAAAAAAAATCTATACAAATATAAAAATTTTTGATACAATATGTAATGCTACAGAAGATCGTCAACTTCAAGCAGAAGAATTAGCAAAAAAATCTGATGCAGTTATTGTAATTGGAGGCAAAAATAGTTCAAATACTACTAAATTATTTGAAATTTGCAAAAGCATTTGTAGGGATACATTTCACATTGAATCTTCTGAAGATTTACAGTTTGAAAGGCTAAAATATAAAAAAAATATTGGTGTTACTGCTGGAGCCTCAACTCCTTCGGTTATCATCAAGGAGGTTTTAAAAACAATGGAGGAAAACATTGCAGTAAATAAAAACAATGAGGAGTTTAGTTTTGAGGAAGCTTTAGACAAAACCTTTCTTACTTTGCACAATGGAGATAGAGTTAAAGGGATTGTTGTTTCAATTTCACCTTCTGAAATACAAATGGATTTAGGAACAAAGCAAGCGGGTTATTTAACAGCTTCTGAATTTTCTGATGACCCAAATGTAAATTTGAGCGAACTTGTTAAGGTTGGAGATGAGCTTGAGGTTCAAGTTGTTAGATTAAACGATGTTGAAGGCACTGTTATGTTATCAACAAGAAGAGTGCAAGCATACAAGAGTTTTTTGGAGGTTGTTGAGGCTTCTAAAGACGGAACTGTTTTGAATGGAAAAATTGTTGAAAATGTAAATGCCGGATTAATAGCAAATTATAAAGGAGTTAAAATATTTATTCCTGCATCTCATTCTGGTGTCCCAAGAGATGGAGATTTAAATTCTTTATTGAATGCTACTGTTTCATTTAAGATTTTAGAAGTTCAAACTGGTGGGAGAAGAAGAAAAATTGTTGGTTCAATAAAAAATGCATCTCGCGAAACATCTAATGAATCTCAAAAGAAGATTTTTTCTGATATAGAAGTTAATAAGAAATATGTTGGAACCGTTAAATCAATCACTTCATTTGGTGCTTTTGTTGATATTGGCGGAGTTGATGGGATGGTTCATATTAGTGAACTTTCATGGTCAAAAATTAAGCATCCTTCTGAAATAGTTTCTATTGGTGAAACTATTGAAGTTTATATTAAGGAATTTGATAAGCAAACCAAGAGAATTTCCTTAGGATATAAGAATTTAGATGAAAATCCTTATAATAAATTTAAAGAAAAATATTCCGTAGGAGACCAAGTTGAAGTAAAAATTGTTCGTATTATGCCATTTGGTGCATTTGGAGAAATAATGCCATTGGTTGATGGATTAATTCACATTTCACAAATTTCTGATAGAAGAGTAAATAGAATTTATGATTTTATAAAAATTGGTGATGTTGTTAAGGTTAAGATTACTCAAATTGATAATGAAACCAATAAGATTTCTCTTTCTATAAAGGCTTTAATTTTAGATGAAAATCCAATTGTTCAACAAGAAAAGCCAATTGATAATAATGTTGAAACAGATTCTAAAGAAGTGATAGTTTCTAAAGAGGCAAATATCACAGAAGAAAAAAGGGCAACTAAAAAAGTCAAAAAGAATACTGATGAAGATGCAAAAGTAATTAAAAAAGAAAAGACAAAAAAAGAAACTACTAAAGTCAAAAAGCCTTCATCAATAAAAACCAAAAAGAATACAGATGAAGATGTAAAAGTAATTAAAAAAGAAAAGACAAAAAAAGATACCACTAAAGTCAAAAAGCCTTCTTCAAAAAAAGCAAAGACTAAATCAGAAGAATAATTAAGCAATTAACATAAAGACTGTTTGGAAACAAGCAGTCTTTTTTTGTGTTCTAAAATTAAATAATACCTCATAGAATATGAAAGAAAGGAGGCAGACAATGAATTTAAATAGTGGTGTATCTCGCTATAACGAGGTTACACAATATTTATCTCCTCGTCTGTCCAAGACGCTCGGTTTAATAAAGGATTTATATAAAAGTCAGATTGAGGAAATAAGGTTAAGAGTAAATAAAAATTTATCAGTTACACTTCCAACAGGAAGTAAATTTGTAAGTTTGAATGGAGATTTACTTGAAAATGAGCAAAAAGGTGTAAAAGTAAGTCTTGATGATATTAATGAAAGTTTAGGTTATATTTGTAATATGTCAATATATAGTCATCAAAATCAAATAAAAAAGGGCTATATAACTGTAAAAGGCGGACATAGAGCGGGTGTTTGTGGAACTGCTGTTTTGGAAAACGAAAAAATTCAAAACATTAGAGACATAACATCAATTAACTTAAGAATTGCAAGAGAAATTATTGGGTGTTCTGAAGAAATATATAATTCTATTTTTATTGATAGTTTAGATGGTTGTTTAATCATTTCGCCTCCTTGTGGAGGAAAAACAACAATTTTAAGAGATTTGGCAAGAACAATTTCAAATAATGGAAAAAAAGTTGCAATAGTAGACGAAAGAGGGGAAATAGGAGCATCCTATCAAGGAATAATTCAAAATGATATTGGTCAATTAACAGATTTGCTTGATGGTTATCCAAAAAACTTAGGAATTATTTATGCCATTCGTTCCTTAAACCCTGATGTAATAATTTGTGATGAAGTAGGAGATGAAAATGATGTTTTATCTATTGCTGAAGGATTAAAAACTGGAGTTCCAATTATAATGTCTGCACATAGCAAATGTATAGAAGATTTGAAAAATAGGAATGCAATTATGAACATTATAAAAATGGGAGCAATAAAAAATATTGTTTTACTTAATGGAGCAAATGAACCGGGGAAAATAAAAAAAATACAACGAGTAGGTGACCTAAATTGGTTAAAGTAATAGCATCAATTTTAATAGTTTTTGGAACTGTTATTTTTGGAATAAAAAAATCCGATGAACTAAAAAAAAGGCAAAATTGGCTTGAAAGTTTTAAGACGGCTATAAATTTTATTAAAGACGAAATTAGATATACATACATTCCCATCCCTCAATTATTAACTAAAATTACAAGTTTTGAACAATTTAAGGAACTTTTGATATTTGAGAATTGTGTTGAACAACTTAAAAACGAAAAGAAGTTTAATATTGCTTGGAAATTAGCATTAGATAAAACAGTTTCAAATGTTAAACTGCTAAATGATGACATTTATTTGGCTATAGCATTTGGTGAAGGATTTGGAAAATCTGATGTTAATAATCAACTTTCACTTTGCGAAAGAATAAGCAACTTATTAAGTTGTAATATTGAAAATGCTAAAAGTAGATATGAAAAGTATAGTCGTCTCTATAAAATGTTGGGACTATTTTCAGGTATTGTAGTAGTTATTTTTATTATTTAATTGCTACATAAAAGTAAGCCGCAATTTGTTTAAAAGGAGAAAAGTAATGGATGTTGATTTTATTTTTAAAATTGCTGCAATTGGTATTTTAGTTGCTGTATTAAACCAAGTATTAATTCGCTCGGGTAGAGAAGAACAAGCAATGCTAACTACTTTGGCGGGTTTAATTGTTGTCCTATTAATGATTATTAAGGAAGTAAAAAATCTTTTTGATACCATAAAGTCGGTGTTTGGATTGTGAATATTGATTTTATTGGAATAGTTGTAATAGGAATAATAGTTACAATTATTGCAATTTTTTTAAAACAACAAAATAAAGAGTATGCACTATTAGTTTCCTTAGCAGGGGGAATGTTAATTTTTTGGTTTATAATCAAAAGCTCTTCCGAAGTTTTTTCCTTTGTCGAAAATATTATAAAACTATCAAAAATTCCAGATGAGAGTTTTAAATTACTGCTTAAAGTTTTGGGACTTGCGTATATTACTCAAATTTCAAGTGATTTGTGTAAAGATGCTGGCGAAAATGCAATAGCTTCTAAACTTGAAATAGCGGGGAAAGTCAGTATTTTACTTATTTCTATACCTCTATTTGAAAAAGTAATAAAAATGATAATAAATGTAATGGGATGATTTAATGAAAAAGATAATAACAATATTTATCTTATTTTTCACTTTTATATTGTTTGCAAATAATGTAGTAGCACAAGATGCAGATACTATATTAAAAGAACAATATGAAAATTCAGGAGCAAATGAAATTACGAAGGAAATTCCCACAAATATTAAAGAGGATTTATATAATATTGCTGATGGGCAAGTAAATGTTGAAAATGCAGGACAATTGCTTGATTTTAAAAGGGTATTTCAGTTTGTTATTGATAAAATGGCAACAATTTTTAAAAGTGAAGCTAAATTATTTGTAACAGTTATATTAATAATATTCATTTATTTAATTTTTAAAATGTTATTTGGTTCATTCAATAATAAAAGTTTTGAAAGCATTGTGAACATAACCATTACAATTTGCTTAATAGGAGCAATTTTTAATTCATTAATTGAATGTACTAATTCGGCTATTAATAGCATTAATGATATTTCTACATTCAGCAAGTCATTAATTCCTATTATGTGTGGTCTAATGGTGGCTGGAGGGCAACCAGTATCTGCAAGCATTTTTGATGCATTGCTATTTATTGCTTGTGAAATTTGCACTTATATTTCTGTTGGATTGATTTTGCCATTAGTAAATGTTTATATAGGATTGATTATTGCTCAAAGTATAAATATTAATGTAAAGTTAAATAACTTTACAGGTTTTATTAAGAGTGCTGTTAATTGGATGATAGGAATTGTATTTACAGTTTTCATAGGTTTAATGTCCTTGCAATCATTAATCTCAGGTGCAGCAGATACAGTAACTAAGCGAACTGTGAAATTTGCAATTGGTAGCATAATTCCTGTTGCAGGAGGAGTTTTTGGTGATGCGATGGAAACAATTTTTAGTTGTGCAAATTCAGTTAAGTCTTTAAGTGGAGTATTTGGAATAATTATTATTGCGTTAATAATAATTACACCGCTATTAACTATATTTTCAAAATACATTATTTTTAAACTTTTAGCTTTGTTTTCAGAATTAATGGGTGCTAATAGATTTTCTTCGATAATTAGCAATTTTGCTGGGGCATTTGGTATTCTTGCTTCTCTTACACTTGGTTCATCAATATTATTAATTTCTTCCTTTACAATAGTACTTATGTCGGGGGTGGGAAAATGATTGAAGTTATAAAAAATTATATTCTTAGTATTTGTATTGTTGGTTTAGTTTCAAGTATTATCATTTCGCTTTCGCCAAATGGTAATACAGAGAAGGTAATTAGATTAGTAGTTTCAATTTTCTTCTTGTTAGCTGTTATAGCACCTATTTTAACTGGAAAGTTCAGCTTTTCTAAAATTGAACTTGATAATATTTTAAAGGCAGATTTAACCGAAAAAAAATTAGAAAACATTCGTCTTTTTAATGAAAAAACTTCTTTATCAGCAAGTGAAGAAATAAAAGAACAAATTTACTTATTATTAAAGCAAGAGAAAATTACAGTTAAAGATATAAATGTTACTATAACTAATCAAAATAATAAATTTACACTTAACAAAATAACCGTTTCTTCAAACTTAAAAGATAAAGAAAAAATAAAGAAAATTATATGCACAAAACTCAATATTTCAGAAGAAATCATAAATATAGAGGTAGATGAATAAAATGAATAATAATGGAATTAATTTTTCTCTTTTGGATTTTAAAAAAATAATTTTTTCAAAAAATGCTGCGATTATATTAGCTGTTGTTGGTATCGTGATAATATTTTTAAGTGATATGCTTTTTTCTTCGGATAATAGTAATAAAGTTGATATTATAAATGAAACAAAAAGTGATGCAAAATTTATTGAAGATAATGAGAAAAAACTAAAAAATATAATTGAACAAATCCAAGGTGTAGGTAAATGCGAAGTAATGATAACACTTGAAATTGGAGGCGAGTACATATTTGCTGTTGAAAAGAAAACAAATCAAAATACAGTTAATGAAAAAGAAAGCACTACCGAAAAAAAACAAACAATAGAAGACACTGAAAATAAAATAATAATAATAAATGATAACAATGGGGGAGAGAAACCTATTATAGTAAAAGAAATACTGCCAAAGATTAAAGGAATAGCTATTGTATGTGAAGGAGGAGATAAATTAATAGTAAAAAATAGAATTATTGAAACAATTAAAACTTTACTTGATGTGCCAATTAATAGCATTTGCGTATTAAAAAAACATAAATAAGGAGAATAAATATGAAATTTAACAAAAGGCAATTTTTCATTTTAGCATTGACAATTGTAATATGCTTTGCAGTTTTTATCAATTGGAAATTAACAAAAACAAACTTAAGTGCACAGCTTAACAATTTAACTTCAAATTCAGAAAAAATATTAGGAGAAGCAAAATTTGTGAATAAGGATGAAACCGGTCTTATATCAAATTCTATTTCTCAAAATGAATATTTTATTCAAGCGAGGTTAAACAAGAAAAAATCACGGGAAGAATCAATAGAATTACTTAAAACTATTTCTGATGGACAAAATAATGATGAAGATTCTAAGAAAAAAGCTCTTGACGATATTAGGAAAATAGCCTTAGCAATAGAAAAAGAGGATAGGATAGAAAGTTTGATTATAGGTAAAGGTTTTAAGGATTGCGTAGTATTAATTGGCGACAAAAATGTTAATATTGTGGTGCAAACAGATGGTCTAAAAGCTAATGAAGCGGCACAAATAAAGGACATTGCCGTTAATGAAACATCTGTAACCTCAGATAAAGTTATAATAATAGAGATAAAATAGTGTAAAACTATTGACATATGTGTTATAATATATGCAAGCAATCAAATGTATGATATAATAAAAAGGAGGTAAAAAATATGGATAATTCATTAAAGATTGAGGACTCTAATGTAAATATTATTATTTCTGAAGATGTAGTTTCCGGAATAGCCGTTAATTCTGCAAAGGAAGTAAAAGGAGTTGCTGGCATTTCAACAAAAATTACAGCATCGGATTTAAAGGATATTTTTGGCAGAAAATCAGTAGGAAAAGGTGTTAAAGTTGAAATTGTTGATAATGATGCAATAATTAGCATATTTATTAATGTAAAATATGGCTCAAAAATTCCTGAGGTTGCTGAAAATGTTCAAATAGCAATTCAAAATGCAATTCAAAGTATGACTGGATTAAATGTAGTAAAAGTTAATGTTCATATTGTTGGAATTGTTATTCCAAAAGAAATTAAACCTTCATCTAAATAAATTTAATAGTATTTCCGTTAATTAAGAAACTTAATTAACGGATTTTTTTTAAAATAAGTTATAATTACTTTATTTTATACAAAAACTATAGTATAATAATAATGTTAAATTGCTAATTAGGAGTGAACCTTTAAGTGACAAGAAGAGAAGAGAGAGAACAAGCCTTTTTTTTAATATTTGAGGCGAGTTTTTCTGATTATTGTGATATTGAATTAATAATTCAAACCGCTATTGACGAAAGAGCGTTTGATAATAGTGAATATATTTATAATACTGTAATTGGAACAATAAATAACTTAAATGAAAGCGATAAGCTAATTGGAGAATACTCTAAAGGTTGGAATATAAATAGAATTTCAAGAGTTTCATTAGCAATTTTAAGAATGGCAATTTATGAAGTTTTGCATAATGAAAATATTCCACAAAGTGTTGCAATTAATGAAGCAGTTGAATTAGCAAAAAAATATGATAATGATGATGCTCCGCCATTTATAAACGGTGTATTAGGTTCAATTGTTCGTAGAGATGTATAAATTTTATGGGTGATTTTATTGGAATTGACACAAGTAATTATACTACTTCAATTGCTTTATATAATACGGAAAAGAATACTATTGAGCAAATTAAAATCCAGTTATATGTAAACAAAGGAGAACGGGGATTAAGGCAAAATGATGCCGTTTTTTTGCATAATAAAAATATACCTAAACTAATAAATGAATTATTATCAAATAATAATTATAATATAAAAGCATTTTCTGCTTCAATTTCACCAAGAAATTGCAAAGGCTCATATATGCCTTGCTTTACTGTAGGTGAAGGCTATGCAATTGCTTTATCAAAGGCTTTAAAAGTGGTTTTTTTTGGTTTTTCACATCAACAAGGACATATAATTGCCACTCTATTTTCAGCAAATAAATTAGAACTTCTAAAAGATAATTTTATAGCTTTTCATATTTCTGGTGGAACAACTGAAGTGCTTTTAGTTAGTCCAAACCAAAAAGACTTAACAAATTTTAAAATAAATATTATTGGAAAAACTCTTGATATTAGTTGTGGACAGGTAATTGATAGAATAGGAACAAAACTAAATTTGCGTTTTCCTTGTGGAAACAGCATTGAACTACTTGCGAATAATTATAAAGGTGAAGTTATGCCGTTAAATTGTTTTAGTGGAGAGAATTGTAATTTTTCAGGACTTGAAAGCAAATGCAACAATTTAATTGAACAAAATTTTTCAAAAGAAGAAATTTCTAAATATTTAATTGAAAGCATATATTTTACTTTATCAAAGATGATTGATAAATATTTAAATCATTATGATAATTTGCCCTTAGTTTTTACAGGTGGAGTAATGTCTAATAATATTATTAAAAATAAAATTATTGGTAAATACAATTCCAATTTATATTTTGCATCTCCTGAATATTCAACAGACAATGCCGTAGGCATTGCAATATTAGGAGCTTTAAAAGCGGGGGAATTATGCTTATAAATTCTACTATTTTAACCGTTAAACAATTGAATACTTATATTAAAAACATTATTGAAGACGATAATAAACTTCGTTCAATTTTTATTAAAGGTGAAATATCTAATTTTACTAATCATTATAAGAGCGGACACCTTTATTTAACATTGAAAGACGAAGAATCAGTTATTAAATCAGTAATGTTTAAAAGTAGTGCTATAAAACTATTATTTACACCAAAAGATGGAATGAAAGTTATTGCAAGAGGAAAGGTTTCTGTTTTTGAAAGAGTTGGTCAATATCAATTATATATTGAAGAAATGATAGTTGATGGACTTGGAGATTTAAATCTTGCATATGAAAAACTTAAAGAGAAATTAAAATTAGAAGGTCTTTTTGATATAGAAAGAAAAAAACCAATTCCTAAATATCCAAAGTCAATTGGAGTTATTACTTCTCCAACCGGTGCGGCAGTTAGAGATATTATAAACATTTTAAAAAGAAGAATGCCATTAACAAAAGTATTTATATATCCAGTTTTAGTTCAAGGTAAGGAAGCACCTATACAATTAATAGAAGCGATAAAATATTTTAATGAAAACTTTTTAGTTGACTCAATTATTATTGGACGAGGTGGAGGCTCTTTAGAAGAACTTTGGGCATTTAATGATGAGTTATTAGCAAGAACAATTTTCAATTCAAAAATCCCAATAATTTCAGCAGTTGGACACGAAACAGATTTTACGATAGCAGATTTTGTTTCTGACCTTCGTGCCCCAACTCCTTCAGCGGCGGCAGAAATTTCTGTTGCTGATAAAAACGAATTATCAAACAAATTCTCTGAAATATCATCAAAACTTAAAATATTATTAACAAGAGATTTAAAAAATAAAATTAATACTTTTGAAAGATATTCAAAAAGTCCTGTTCTTTTAAATCCATATAGATATATTGATGAAAAGAAAATGAATTTTGATTATTTATTAAAATCTTTAGTTCATATTTCAAGCAAGACAACTTCTTTACACAGAGAAAAGCTATCAATATTAGTCGGTAAGTTATCTTCATTAAGTCCATTATCAATTTTAAGTAGAGGATATAATATAACAAAAGATAAAAACGGCAAATTTATTAAGAGCATTAACGAAATAAATATAAATGATGAATTAAGTCTGAAATTTTATGATGGTATTGCTATATGCAATGTATTGAAAATAATTAATGCTAAAGGAGAAAAGAAAAATGGATAAGAAAAAACCAACTTTTGAACAAGCACTTAATAGACTTGACGAAATAGTAAAATCACTTGAAAGTGGCACCACTCCACTTGATAAATCACTATCATTATTTGAAGAAGGAGTAACCCTATCCACTTATTGCAATGATTTATTAGAAAAAGCAGAACAAAAGGTATCTATTCTAATTAAAACCAATAATGGAAAAATAAATAAAGAGGATTTTATAGGCGAGGCGAAAAACAATGAATTATGAAAATAAATTAAATGAATATATTAAATTAATTAATTTGAAACTTAAAGAATATTACCCGAAAGAATTTTCCTTGCAAAAGGATATTTATTCTGCAATGTCATATAGTTTGCAAGCAAAAGGGAAAAGAATTAGACCAGTGATTACTTTGGAGTTTTGTAGAATTTGTGGCTCAGATATTAATAAAGCCTTTCCAATAGCATGTGCAATTGAGATGATACATACCTACTCTTTAATTCATGATGACTTGCCTGCAATGGATAATGATATGTTAAGAAGAGGCATTCCTACTAATCATATTATTTTTGGAGAGGCTCTCTCAATATTAGCAGGTGATGGTCTTTTGAATTTAGCTTTTGAAACAATTGTTAATTTTGGCGAAAATGCAGGTCTTAGTAATTCTCAAATAATTGATATAATTAAATATCTTGCAAAATCCTCTGGCGTTAATGGTATGATTGGCGGTCAAGTAATTGATATAAAATCTGAAAAAAGCAATTTAGATATCGGAACTCTTAATAAGATGCATTTATTAAAAACAGGTGCATTATTTAAAGCAAGTGCTGTTTTGGGTTGTATTTGTGCTAATTCTTATGAAAAAATTAGTTTTGCTGAGCAATTTGCAGAAAATATTGGACTTGCATTTCAAATTAAAGATGATATACTTGACATTGAAGGAAAAACAGAAATTTTAGGAAAACAAATTTTTAGCGACAAAAAAAACGATAAAACAACTTATGTTAAATTGTTAGACCTTGATGGTGCCAAACAAAGTGTTCTAGATTATACTAATAAAGCAGTTTTAGCACTTAATAAGTTTAATAATAATGATTTTTTGATTTGGCTATGTGATATTCTACTAAAAAGAGATAAATAATTGCGAGGGGTAATAAATGAACATATTAACAAAAATATTTTCTAATAATATTATTAACTTAGCAATTATATCATGGTTTATAGCACAGGCAATAAAAGTGATTATAGTTTTATTACAACAAAAAAAATGGGATTTTAGGAGATTTACTGAATCTGGAGGAATGCCTAGTTCTCATAGTTCAAGTGTTTGTTCTGTTGCCACTTATGTCTTTCTTTTAGAAGGGTTTAAATCTACCTATTTTGGGATTACATTTGTATTTGCATTGGTTGTTCTATACGATGCTGCTGGTGTTAGACGAGCAGCTGGTGAACAAGCAAAAATTTTAAACAGAATAGTTAGAGATTGGAATAATACAAGCCCTAAAAAACTTCAAAAGGAACTAAAAGAGTTTTTAGGGCATACAAAAACTGAAGTTTTTGTTGGAATGTTATTAGGAATATTCGTAACAATTATTTATTGGAATATATGTAAATAATTATATACTTGAAATTATATTAATATAATGATATAATAATTTTGGTGGCACAGTATCCTAGTCAGAGCTTGCGGTTAACAAGACGGGGCTAAAAATCCGTTAAAGGGCAAATCGATGAAATTTCTTGTGCTTGCCTCGGACGCCCAGTTTGGGGTGGGTGCTGGAATATTTGATTGCCGGGCAGTCGCAATGGCATGCGATGATGACCCTTCAATCTTAGAGGCTTGTATTCGTGGTATGCCTACACACTTTTATAGTTGATGGACAAATTACGGTACAAGATTAAACCTGCAATGCGGTATTTAGCTGTATGCAGTTGTAGCCTGCCTTGAGTGAGTATGGCGGATAATGGTTATGTTTTTTAACCATGGCCGTGGTGAAAAAACTATTGCCATTTGAAATTGTATTTGCAAAAGAGGCTAAGAACCGTTTGGCCTGCAGAGGAAAACTCCTAGGCTGATTTTTTGATTAGTAGTGGATTGCAGTGCGTACTAAGTGGTAGTCAAGTCCTGTTTTCGGCAACGAAACAGCTGAAATTTTAATGGGAAACCGCCCTATTGGCGACAAGGGGTAATTTTTGGGGAAAGCCAACTTGACCTAAGGCGCAGGATTTACATTACTAATTGCCACCATAATTTTATTAAAAGAGATAATAAATATGAAAACAAATGAAAAAGATTTAAATCAAAAACACAAATTAAAAATTAGAACAAGTGCATCAATTACGAAAAAAGTTGACAAGAAGTATATTATTTATATCTCAATTATAGCTTTTTTTTCAACTATAGCACTTTCTTTTTTAGCTGACAAATCTCTATCTACCGCAAACATTATTGTTGCGGTAATAATTTTATTATTTTTTATTCTTTTGGGAATTGTTTTTGATTTAGTTGGTATTGCAACTACTTCAGCAAATGAAAAACCCTTTCATTCTATGTCTTCAAGAAACATTGAAAGTGCTAAAACTGCTGTTAAATTAATTCGCAATGCTGAAAAAGTTTCAAATATCTGCACTGATGTAATTGGAGATATTGCAAGTATTATTAACGGCTCTATAGGAGCAATATTAGCATTTAAAATTATGGAACTAACAAGTTATAATATTCTAAAAATAATAATACCCTTAATTATTACTGCTTTAATTGCGGGATTAACGGTTGGAGGAAAAGCAGTAGGGAAAAGTATTGCTATTAATCATAGCCACACTATTGTTTTTCAAACAGCACAAATAATAACTTTTTTCACTAAAAAAAGGGGCAAGAATAATGAGCAAACTTCTTGATAATATCAATTATCCAAAAGATATCAAAAAATTAAATATTACAGAATTAAATATACTTTGTAAAGAAATACGAAGTTTTTTAATTGATAATATTTCTAAAACTGGTGGACATTTAGCCTCGAATTTGGGAGTAGTTGAGTTAACCGTCGCACTTCACAAAATATATGATTTACCAAATGATAGTATTGTTTGGGATGTTGGGCATCAAAGTTATGTTCATAAGATATTAACAGGTAGAAAAGAAAGATTCAACACCTTGCGACAATTAAATGGACTTTCAGGCTTTGCAAATCCAAATGAAAGTAAATTTGATAGTTTTATTAGTGGACACAGTAGCACTTCTATATCTGCGGCATTAGGAATTGCAAAAGCAAATTCTTTAAAAAAATCTAATGCTAAATCTATTGCAGTGATAGGGGATGGGGCTTTAACTGGCGGAATGGCTTATGAGGCTTTAAATAATGCTGGTAGAAGCAAGAATAATATCATTATTGTTTTAAATGATAACGAAATGTCTATTTCAAAAAATGTTGGAGCTATGGCAAAGTATTTATCAAAACTAAGAAGTAAGCCGTTGTATTTTAACATAAAGGATTTTACTTATAATTTTTTAAAAAGCATTCCATTGATTGGCGATAAAATTATTAGAACTATCATTTTATCTAAAATTGCATTAAAAGAACTATTGTATCATAGCACAATGTTTGAAGAAATGGGTTTTGTCTATTTAGGCCCTATAGATGGACATGATATAAAATTGATTTGTGAATTATTGAAAAGAGCTAATTTCTTAAAAAAACCAGTATTAATTCATTTAAACACTGTAAAGGGAAAAGGCTATACATATGCTGAGCAAAGCCCGGATAATTATCATGGGATTACTCAATTTAATATTGATACAGGCGAAACAATTTGCCAAAATAGCAACTGTTTTACTTTGGAATTTGGAAAGGAATTGTGTTTATTAGCAGAAAAAGATGAGAAAGTTTGTGCTGTTACAGCCGCTATGTCTGTTGGAACGGGATTGATAGAATTTTCAAATAAATTTAGTGATAGGTTTTTTGATGTCGGAATTGCAGAACAACATGCTGTTACTTTTTGTGCTGGTTTGGCTAAGAATAATTTTATCCCCGTTTTTTGTGTTTATTCATCTTTTTTGCAAAGAGCATATGACCAAATAATTCATGATGTTGCATTGCAAAATCTAAAAGTGATTTTTGCTATTGATAGAGCGGGGTTAGTTGGACAAGACGGAGAAACTCATCAAGGCATTTTTGATTGTTCATTCTTAAATACTATTCCAAACATTACAATATTGGCTCCTTCAAATTATTTTGAATTAAAGGCTATGTTAAGAATTGCATTATATGAAATAGATGGTCCTGTGGCTATTAGATTTCCAAAAGGACAAGAACAAACAGATAAAATTAATAACAAATTATTTAATATTGATTTTTCTTTATATAAAAACGAAAAACATTCGGAATTCATTGCAGTTTCTTATGGACGAATAATCAATAATCTATTAGAAGCAATTGATAAATTAAATAAAAATAATATTAGTGTTGATGTTATAAAAATAAATAAGATAAAGCCAATTAACAATGAAATGATTAATTTATTGAAAAATTACAAGAAAGTATTTATTTTTGAAGAAAATATTGAAGATGGTTCGGTTGGACAAAGTATTTGCAGTATTTTATCTAAGTATGATACCAAATGTTTTCATAAAGGTATAAAAACATTTGTTCCTCATGGCAAAGTAGAGGAATTACTAAAAATAAATGAGTTGGATAGTAGAAGCATAGCAGATTTTATTACTAAGGAAGTGTAGATATTGTTTAAAAAAAACCGTCTTGATATTATACTTTTTGAAAAAGGAATGGTTGAAAGTAGAGAAAAAGCAAAAGCAATTATTATGGCTGGTATTGTATATGTTAATAATGAAAAAATTACAAAAGCAGGAACAAATATATATGTAAATTCAAATGTTGAAATAAGAGGTAATGCACTTGCTTTTGTTAGCCGTGGAGGATTGAAATTAGAAAAGGCTATTGAAAAATTTAAAATAGATTTAAAAGATAAAATATGTATGGATATTGGAGCTTCTACAGGTGGTTTTACTGATTGTATGCTTTCCTTTGGGGCAAAAAAAGTTTATGCTATTGATGTTGGATATGGTCAACTTGCTTGGAAATTAAGAAATGATGAGAGAGTTATTAATTTAGAAAGAACTAATATTAGATATGTAACATTTGAGAAAATAGGGGAGTATGTGAACTTTGTTTCAATTGATGTTTCATTTATTTCACTTAAATTAGTTCTCCCAATTGCCTATAATTTGTTAAGTGAAAATGGTGAGGTTGTATGCTTAATTAAACCACAATTTGAGGCAGGAAGAGAAAAAATAGGTAAAAATGGGGTAGTAAAAGATAAAAATGTTCATTTAGAAGTTATAAAAAAAATTATTGATTTTTCAATAGATAATGGCTTTGTTATTTTAGGACTTAATTATTCACCAATTAAAGGACAAAAAGGAAATATTGAATATCTATTGCATATAACAAAAGATAAAACATTACAAAACTGTGAAATTGATATAAATAAAATTGTAGATGATTCTCATTTATCGCTTTAAGGAGGAATTACTTCTGAAAAATATTGCTTTAATTACTAATACTGAAAAAGATTTTGATTTTAATAATACCAATGCTTTAATTGAGTATTTAGGAAACTTTGATGCTCAAATATTTGTAGATAAGTCTTGTTATAAAAAAGCAAGTAAAAATGTTAAAGCTATTTCATACGAAGAGCTTTTTATTAATAGCGATGTAATAATAACATTAGGTGGAGACGGCACAATATTAAAATGTGCACATTTAGCTGCGGCAAAAAATATTCCTGTATTAGGCATTAATATTGGTCATTTAGGTTATATGACTGAAATTGATATGAATGAAATTTCAAGTATTGAAAAATTATTTAATAATGAATATAATATTGAACAGAGAATGCTATTAGATATTAGTGTTTTGAGAAATGAAAAAGTTATTTTTAATGCTTTATCTCTTAACGATATTGTTGTTTCATATGGACATTTTTCAAGAATTATTAATTTAAAACTTTTATGCAACAAGAAAAAAATAATGGATTATAGGGCGGATGGTGTTATAATTTGCACTCCCACAGGTTCTACTGCTTATTCTTTAGCGGCGGGCGGACCAATTATTGAACCATTATTATCAGCGATTACGGTTACACCAATTTGTGCACATTCCCTTACTTCAAAATCGATAGTATTTTCTGATAATTCTATTCTTGATATTGTTATTCCTTCGCAAAAAGCAGATAATATTTTTCTTTCTGTTGATGGTCATAATAATATTTCACTTAATTATGATGACTATATTTCAGTAAAAAAATCTTCTACTAAATTTTCACTTATTAAACTCAACAATTTAAGTTTTTATGAAATTCTAAATAAAAAATTTGCAAAAAGTAATTAATTAGGGGATAAGTCTGAAAGAAATTTTATTTCTGTAAGACTTTGCACATCGCCGTTTGCGAAGCAAAATTTCGGCGGTGCAATAAGATAAGATTTTTATCCACAAAAATTTTATTTTATAAAATTTTGTCTTTACAAGGTGCAATTCATTTGCACCACAGGAAAGGTGGTTATAAAAATGAAGAGAAAAAGACAAGAAAAGATTATTTTAATTATTGAAAAAAATGATATTGAAACTCAGGAAGAACTTACTAATTTACTTAGTAAGTATGGTTTTAATGTTACTCAAGCAACGGTTTCTCGTGATATTAAAGAATTAAAATTAGTAAAAATTCTTAGTGATAATGGTAGATATAAATATTCAACAAATAATGAAGGCCTTTCTTCGACCGTAATTAGTGGTAAATTTATTAGCATTGTAAAAGAAGGAGTAATAAATATTGATTATGCTATGAATATAGTTGTAATTAAATGCTATCCAGGTATGGCAAATGCTGTTTGTGCCGCAATAGATAACTCAATTAACCAAGATATTGTTGGCTCTATAGCGGGTGATGATACTATATTTATAACTGTTAGAAGCGAACAAAAGGCTTTAGATTTAGTTCGTGAGTTTTCTGAAATAGTTGATTAATAGTTTTAAAGATAAATTCAATGGGGGATAATAGATGCTTACTTCATTACATATAGAAAATATTGCAGTAATTGAAACATTAGATGTAACCTTTTATGAAGGATTTAATGTTATAACAGGTGAAACAGGTGCTGGAAAATCAATTATTATTGATTCAATTGAAATGGTTTTAGGTGAAAGAGCTTCTAAGGATTTAATTAGAAATGGAGCTAAAAATGCTTTTGTTGGAGCAATTTTTTTTGAAAATTCTGATTTAGTAAATTCTATGTTAACTACTAAGGGCATTTCAATTGAACAAGATGGAAATATACTAATTCAAAGAGAATTATTTATAGATGGTAGAAGCACAAGCAAAATAAACGGAAGGCAAGTTACTCTTTCTATTTTAAAAGAAATAGGCAGATTGCTTGTTAACATTCACGGGCAACACGATAATCAAGCCTTATTATATTCTGAAAATCATATTATTTATCTTGATAGCTTTGCTAATAATCAAGAGTTAATTAATAAATATAGAGAAAAATATCAAATTGTTAATAAAATCAAGCAAGAAATAAGCAACATATCTATTAGCAACGAAGAAAAAGAAAGGCTACTTGAAACCTTACGGTATCAAGTAAAAGAAATAGAAAAGACTTCAATTTATCCAAATGAAGAGCAAGAGTTGTTAGAACAAAAAAACATATTGGTTAACTCAGAAAAAATAATATCAAATTCTTCATATTCTTACCAACTTCTTAATGGAAATGATAAAAACGCTTGTGATTTAATATCAGATAGTGTAAATGCATTAGGTAGTATTAGTAATTTTTCAAAAGAATTGGAAGAAATATATAACAAACTATTAACCTTAAAATATGAATTAAATGATATTGCAATAGAACTAAATTCATTTAATCAATCAATTGATTATTCGTTTTCAGATTTAGAGAATATCGAAGCAAGACTTGATTTAATTTATCGGCTCAAAAGAAAATATGGTAATTCTATTAATGAAATTCTTGATTTTTATGATGATGCATGTAAAAAACTTCAAAGTATTGAAGCATCGGATACAGAAATAAAAAAACTTGAAGGTGATTTAGGTAGGGAATTGGTGCAATTAAATAATTTGGCAAATAAATTAAGCAATTGTAGAATTGAAAGCAGTAAAAGATTAGTTAAACTAATTGAACAAGAATTAGAATATTTGGATATGCCAAAAGTAAAAATCTCTGTTTCGGTTGACCCAATTCTATCAAAAGACAACGAATTATCATATAAAATTAATGGAATAGATATTGTAGAATTCCTAATTTCAACAAATATTGGAGAAAAACTAAAGCCATTGTCCAAAATTGCATCTGGTGGTGAACTTTCAAGAATAATGCTTAGCATTAAGAATGTTTTTGCAGAAAAAGAGAGAATTAATACATTAATATTTGACGAAATAGATTCAGGAGTTAGCGGAAAATCAGCACATAAAATTGGTCTTAAATTAAGACAGGTAGCCAAAAATAAGCAAGTTATTTGTGTAACTCACTTAGCTCAAATTGCATCAATTGCTGACTATCACTATTCAGTTAGAAAAGAAGTTGTAAATGGAAAGACCTTTACAGATATTATTTATTTAAATAGAGAAGAAAGAATAAAAGAACTTGCAAAAATTATGGGTGGAATTCATATAAC
>CAZFQD010000022.1:0-9543 GCA_964520885.1 uncultured Oscillospiraceae bacterium
ATCTGCTATCCATTTAATCAGCCCATTTTCTTTGCTTTCAACTCTGCCATTTTTTGCAAAGCGATTTAACAAAAGAAACATAGGGTTTGATAGAAGTTTTAAGGTTGTTTCGTCAATTATTCTCAAATCTCCGCCCAAAATAAGGGGAGAAGAATTTATAAGCCAAACCGCTATGATTGTCTTCTTTTCATATATTGAAAGCCTTGGATAACGAGGGTCGCCATAAGGACCATACATTGAAATCTTGGACATTGGCATCATATCGCCATCGGGATATGCTCCCTCTTTTCTGAATTTTGCCCAATCTTCAAACCTTTGAAATTGGTCATTAATATCCTTCCAAAAGTCCCAAAAATCAGGGGATATTCGCCACATATTCGCATATTTAGAAATATGCTCACCAAATTCAATTGGGGTAGCTCCAGGTGAGGTTGAAAAAACGATTTCGCGTTCTAATTTATTAATTGCCTTATGAAAACCTTCAATTTCGTTTTTATGATAAGGATAGGAAAGGTCATCAATTTTTACAAAATCAACCTCCCATTCATTATAAAGTTCAAAGCAAGAATCAATATATTCTTGTGCACCTACTTTTGACATATCAATGCCAAGCATTTGATTGTTCCAAGTGCATTGAATTGGCCAGCCTTCTCCTTCTTTTGCAATTGTATCAATAGATATATCTGTTCCCTTAATTTTGAGTTTTGCTAAAACCGCCTGTCTTGGCACACCACGCATTAAATGTATCCCAAATTTCATCCCTTTTCCATGACAAAAATCAGCAAGATACTTCAAAGAATTTCCAATTAAACTGTTTGGAAATCTATCCGGTGCGGGAATTAGTCTTCCATAACTATCCATATAGAGAGCAGGCTTTAAATCACTCGTTTGATTAGGATTGCCCTCAATTGTTCTCCCCGGATTTGACCATCCAAAGTCTAAAACCATATACTCAAATCCAAATTGCTTTAAGTTTTTATCCACAAATTCGCAATTTTCTAAAAACTCATCTTCCTTGCAGCTCCAATTATGCGAATCATAACTATTCCAGCCCATTGGTGGATTTTTTAATTTAGCTATCATATTCTAACTCCTTTTTTCTAAAAAACCTTTATAAATACCGGTGTATTTGTTCTTTTGTTATTTTTACTGCTTTTTTTACCTTTTCTAAATTACCGTTTAATCTATAAATATCTCTAAAGCTAAATTCTAAATAACAGTCTCTTGCTGAAATTAAAGTTTGCTTAATATGCTTAGCAAAAGCCTCTTCATCAAATTCCTTTGTAATGCCCAGAAAATTAGGACTTGGCTTTCTGCAATAAATTACCTTGCCATCTTTTAAGGCTTCCCCCATATATTTCTCATCACACCAAGGAGAAATTGAAACTTTACGCAAATTCCAAATTTTAGAAATACAATTTTCCCAAATACTATGCACAGGCTCACAACAGCCAAAATAATTAAGTCCAAATTTTTCTGCCAATTCCTTATAATATGGAAAAACCAATTCTTCAAACATTTTCGGGGATATACTAAGCGTTTCTTGTGAATTTAAATTTCCCCACATATGTATAGTGCTTATATCTTCTGAATAATTCGGTTTTGGAAGCTCATTTGTAAATCCATAAGAGCCAGAGCCGGAATAATCATTTCCATTATTTAATAAGAGCATATTATTTTCCTTTAACCAGTCTATATAAGTGTAAATTCTATCTGTAACAAGACGATATAGCTTGTGTATACCCTTAGGGTTTGTTGCCATCTCTATTAGCATATTTTCAAGTCCCAAAAGACTTTCTATCTTGCTTGAAGGGGCTATAAACCAGTTCAAAAATTTGTTTTTTATAACAACTGGTAAAATATCCCCAATTATATCTTCAATAGCATACTTTTTCTTTTGCGTAAGTGCTTCATCAAATGAAAAAAGTGGTGCCTTAATTATATCAAAATCTTCATCTATACTATTTATTGGGTGATTTTGACGGTATCCCAATTTGCTTCCATCACTCGCCTCAACAAATTCATATCCGATATCAAGACCAAATTCATTATATTCAATAGTAGCATATAAATTGTAAAAGTTCGGTATGACCTTATCGTCGTCAATAAACTTATGGTCATTAATCCAGTACAACAGTTCCTTTTCTATTTCTCTTGCTAACATACTTTCACAAAACAATTTAGGAATAAAACAGTCTGCAAAGGGTTGACTTTCAATAATTACAATTGGCTCTCTTGTTTTTAGTTCATTATGTTCATACCAATGTTTTTCTTTATTCTTGTTGCTTTCAAGATTTGAAATTTCAAGATATTCCTTTGTTAATTTTCTTAAATATTCTTTTTCTTTTGGTAACACAGTAAATTCTTTTCCCATTTCGCTCACCTGTTTTCAATATTATATAATTCCAAAATGTTTTCAAGGGGCACATCGCTTTGAATATAATGACAAGAGCACAAAATGTATCCTCCGTCTTTTCCAAGTGTCCTTACACAGTCCTTCACATTTTCTCTTACATCAATTACGGAACCGTTTGGCAAAATATGCTGTGTTTCCACAGCACCATGAAAGGTTATTTTTTCACCAAATTCTGCTTTTAGCTTGTCCATCGCCATATTTGTTGCCACTGTTTGAACGGGGTCTAAAATATCTACGCCAAGCTCTAAATACTCTGGTATTAAGTCATATGCACTACCACAGCAGTGAACATACACTTTTTTGTTATAGCTTTTTGCTAAATCAATTAACTTTTTCAGAGAGGGCTTATAGTATTTTCTAAACATTTGGATGGACATAATGGTTGAATTTTGAGTTGCAAAATCATCCGCAAACATAACGCAATCAATCAGATGATGACATTTTTCTAATGCCTTTTTGGTAAATTCAAAACCGTAATCCATCTCTCTTTTAATTAAATATCTCGCTAATTCTTCATTCGCATAAAGATTTACTAATAAATCCTCAGTATTCATCCAATAGGTTGAGGCCTGAAAAACGCCACAAATTCCAAATAAATTATAGGTATTAGGCGATAAACAAAGCTCATTATAAAGCCTGTCAAAATCAAACAAATCGGTGCTTGGAATTTCCAATAAACGTTCTGCCTCTTCAATTGTCTCTACACCATCTAATATGTAATGTTCAATCTCTTCATAGCAGCCAGTATTATTATTTACTAATTTTTTAATAGTGCCACCGAAGGATGAAAATGTTCCATCATCATAGGTTTTATAAGGGTATTTACCTTCTTTGAAATTCAAGTAAAAATTCCTGCAATCAACCTGTAAGTTTTGTAAAATTGTTTCAACATCATCTGTATTAAAATGCTCTTTCAATTTGTTCATTGCTTCATTCGTCGCGTAAAAATCTGTTGGAACTCTATCTGGCTGTTTATGCTCTAATGCAGTAAAAACTCTTTGCTTAGAAGTCATTTTAACTTTCTCCTTTTTATTATTTTTTACACTTACCATAATTGAACGAGCTGAATTCTTTTTTTCTAATCTAATATTCAAGATTCCATTATTTTTATCAAAGTAACTTTCGCATTTTTTGTTTTGCGGAAAAATGCTCTCGATCTCTATTTCTTTATATTTAAAATCAAATAAATTTAAATTAATATTATCCTCAGTACTTTCATTTCTAAATAAATTTATTAATATTTTATCTTTATTTTTATTTATAAGCCCCACTGAATGAAAGCAATTCGCATTTACAACACTATTTATTTTCGATAACTTAATCGGATACGAGGTAAAAATAAAATCCTGCATTTTTTTATGCACTTCAATACCATCTTTTAAGACTTCGAAATTGCTTTCGTCCATACAATCTATTCGTCCAGAAACATACATATTTCCACAAAGTGCATTCACAACATTATAAATTGTTTGCTCTGTGTCCGCCATTTTTTCTATATATTCTTTGCTTTTTATTATACCGTCGGCTTTGTCATTCATTTCAAATGGAGAAGGATAAGGATAGCACCAAATGCCAAGTTGCTCAGGTAATATATTAAAAAGTGAGCCTGCAATAATGGAAGAAAGCCTTGTGTAAATTATTTGGTCACTAACACTTGTTAATTCGAAATGCTGTAAGGTTTTATAATCGGAGCGATTTCCTCCGCCTGCACAGTTTTCAATAATTAAATCCTTATATTTTGCTTTAATACTATCCACAAAAGCAATGAAGGCATTTGTGTTTTTTATTGCACCACTTACACAATTCCCATCTATATTGTCCGCACCGATACCAATTGAATGGTTATAATCATTTTTTATAAATCTAATTCCCAAAGAATAAAGATTATCAATAATACCCGTTAAATATTCGCATACCTTAGGATTAGTAAAATTAAGAAAGCACCGATCATCCCCCTCAATTCTTTTGCCATTTCTAAGCAAAAACCAGTCATCTGGCTGTTTATAGAGTCTTGTGCTATCCGAGCAAACCTCCATTTCCATCCAAACACCGGGTATAAGATTATTTATCTTTATTTCGTCTAATAAATCCTTTAACCCATTTTCCCCATAACGATCCGAATTTAAATCATAGTCCCCTATATTACCATACCACGATACATCTTTATTATTATACCAACCAGCATCAACACAAAAAACATCACAACCCAAAGCCTTTGCATTAGAAATAAGAGGCTTTAAATGTTCAATATCGCTGTCGCCCCAAAGGCAATTCATATAATCATTAAATACTATACTTTTAAAAATTTCAATTTCACTTTTTTGCAAAAGTGTTCTTCTATATTTCGTAAGCTCATAAATAGCAGTATTGAAATCTCCATCTATAAGCCCTACAACTGCGTAATCAGTGGTAAATACTTCGCCAGCTTTTAAAATTCTTGCGAAGCCACCATTATTCTCATTTGCACTATTCGCCGTTACATATGGCGAGCCATTTTCGTATTTGCCTGCAAAACCAAATTCAATTTCGTAACTTGTTGCCGCCTCAATTGAAATAAAACAAACTGAATTTGTTTTATTGTTTTCTATTATCATAGTAGGTGCATATTTTCCTGTTGACCAACTACCGAGTGAAGAAATTTTAGCAGATGAGCTACAAAAAACATCAGATGCATTATTAAAGCTAAGTTGGGACGGCAAACACTCCTGCCATTGACCCTCACCGTGCCACTGCTGTTTACAAATGTGAATTCTTATATTTTCGTCATCAAATACACTATTTGGTTCTTGTGCAAATATACCATTTAAAAAAACTGAGCTTATATATGTTAAAACCTGTTCCTTTTTTGTATTATTTTTAACCTCAACATAAGAACGTATAATATTACAGCCCTCAATAAACTCCAAATAATTGTAATAATCTAACCCTGTTTTTTCTTCCTTGTAATGAATAGTAATTAGGTTATCTTGCCGTTTAATACTCACAGCTTTTAATGTTTTTGTAAAATTACTTCTTGTGCGATTAGACATATAAAAACTACCACTGTTAAAACCTGCGCACGAAGATAAAACAGTTTGTAAACCAAAATCGTGTTTCACTAATTGCTCATTGCACATAAGTGCAATGAGCTTAGCGGTTTCTTTTTCAAAAATAAGTTTTAAATTACCATTTTCAATCATTTCTATCTTCAATATTTACTTAAACCCCAAATCATATTTTTCTAATTTTTTTTTCTAAACTTAAAAAACCAAATTCCAAATAGCAAAACAAGAACAACCAGCCCACCAATAATAATCATTACTACAAAAATAGATGAATCATTTTTAGCAACACCATAAACGAAAGTATCCGTGCTTAAAGTCTTAAAGGAAACCGGCTCATAATAGCCATCTTCTAATAATTCACCCCAAGGGTCGCAAGCATTTACCTGCACTAAATAATCCTGTTCCTTTTTAAGATTTAAAACCTTCGCTATGCCAGCTTGAGATTTTGCTACGGCAATTTTTAAAAATTTATAAATATTTCCGTCCTTCTCATATACACTAATTTTATAAATCTTCACATCCTTTTTGCTTTCCCAACGAAGAATTGCAGATGTAGTTCTAATATCACCACTCTTAAATGGCATCATTTTAAGGTCTTTATTGAAATCAGTTAGCTTTGGAGCAGTTCTTGTTGTTAGTGAAATATCGAGCTCCACATCAACCGCACTTTTATCAATATTCACTATTCCAACAGGAGCCAATAGCTTTGTGATTTCATCAAGAGAATTATATACGCTAAAATCATCCAGCACCATATAATCGCCCACCAATTGCTCAAAACCCGGCATATAAAGCTCAATACTATCAATCTGGTCAAATGTGCAATTTGAGCTACCTTCGCCGATTTTATAGAAAAATTCAAAGGAATCAAAAGGAATTAATATCCACCCTTTAAAGCCCTGAGGAGCAGCCACCCCGCCTTGACTCTCAATTCGTACTCCGTCTACACCTATATAGTAAAAGGGCTTGTTGTAAGGATTAAATATTTCAGGAATGGCTTCACTGCAATCCTTAATGGTTACAGATAAATCAGCAAGGATTTTAGTTGTGGGTTGATACCAAAAACAAAGTCCTGCACCTTTTTTCCAATCAGTTGACTTATTCACCCAATTTATACTTGAAGCAAACCATGGACTTGTTTCGCTCGTTCTAAAAAAATCATAGCGAAATGCTTTTCCGTCTGGTGAAAGGTTTGAGATACTAACCTTTGCGTTATCAGTATAAGATATGGACGATAAATCGGCACCGGAATTCCCAACGGTCATCCCTTTATTCTCTTCCCCTGCTGGTTGCTCAAAGGAAGATGTCGCTTTAACATATTTTGCTAAGACATCATCTAAATTGGTGAAATATGAAATACTATCAACAAAAAATTCTGCTCCAGCAACATTATCAGGTGTAGCATAAATCCCAAAAGATAGTTTTGAAATTTTTGTTAGCTTTCTAACACCAGTAGATACTCCCGTAGAATCATAATAAAATCTAAAGCTGTCATATGGATAGATGATATAACCAGTAAAGCCCTCAAAAATTACCTCATTACCGGTCTTTTCAAATAAATTCCCATCCTTATCAATATAGTAAATCGTTTTTGTTACATCATATGTAAAAGTTTCTGTCAAGCCGTCAATTACTTGCTCTGGTCCTTGCATTAATGAATTTGTTTTCCCTTTAAATCCCGTTACCCAATATGCTATACCCTTTATTGTTTTATGCGTTTCCTCATCAGGAATTATAACAGTAGGCTGAAAACATGAATATGTACCTGGACTATTTACGCCCGGTATAATTTTATAATTGTTGCCCTCTTTTGCATTTTCATTTGTTACTGTTATTTTAACATTAGTTGACCAAACGATGTTCGCTAAATCCTCGCAATCATTTACAACATAAAGAGGTCCCTCATCGGTTTTTTCATCACTTCCAGTTGCATGGCTTGCCATAAAGTCAACTTTGCTATGATATACGCCAAAATCGTCAATATACAGGCTCTGCCCTTCTATAGGAGTAAAATCCGGGTAAATCATAACAGATGCTCTGTCAATCGTGGTGGGATTTGTTCCCTTTCTATCTGGAAAATTAGTAGCATTAACATCATCGCTTGCATAGTAGTAATTAAAGGATTTATAAGGTATCAAAACAAACCCTTCATAATTTGCAGGCACATTAACATTGCCCTTACCCGCTTTTTCAACACCATTTTCAATGTAAAAGTAGTATTCTGCAGCATTCATATTATAAAATAAATCAACCCCATCAACCGAAGTGCTATCTACAATATTGATATACTGTATCATTTTATTATTGAAATTCTTAATCCAAAAAACAATCCCCTGTGCATTCGCAAAGGCATCGGATTTTAAAGGCATTTTTATTTCATAGGTTGCAACATTACCATCTGGATTTGTTCTAATTGCATCAAACTTATAGGCTAATCCGTCAGGGGACACATCCTTTGCAACTGAGGCAATAAAGTTTACCGTGTTCAAAAGATAATCTACATTAGCCCCTGAATTTCCAACAGTCATATTGCTATTTTCTTGCCCTGACTCTTGCTCTGGATTATTGTTCTCAACAGGCTCTTCAATTGGCAAAGGAGTGTTTGAATGGCTTGAAGCAAATGCATTTAAAGATGCAATAACCCCAATATCATCAATATAAACTTCACCTTTCACACCACGAAATTCAAACTGGACACTTACTATTTTATCAATTATATTGTTTACACTTAAATCTTGAGCTGTATCCTTTTTTAAACTTGTATATGGATATAAAACATATCCCTTGAAATTTTTGGGTATAACCTGCATTGCACTTTTCTTTGTGAGTTCCTTTGCCTCACTCATTAGGTAAAAAGGCTTTGAAACATCATATCTAAACATTTCACCATCACTGTCAAACAAGCTTAGCTCTGCACTAACATCCTTATCTAAGGTATTAATCCAATAAGCAATACCTTCATAAGCTGTTGCTGTTTGTGCTGATTCAGAGGCAGAAATAATAACATATGACCATGCTGTCCCGTCAACATTATATGTTATTTTAAATGCATTTTTATCCTTGCTAACCGTATTGTCTATTGCCACTGTGGCATTATACTTATCAATAAATGAAGATACACTTTCTCCAGGATTAATTACATCCATATCCACATTATCTGAATGAGCATCGTATTCCTCAAAGGCAATACCATTTGCAGTTGCAAATGCTTGGCCTGTGGAATTAAGAGGAGCAATAATCTTCTTTTTGCCATCTGCCAAATAAAATGTATCAGCTTCATATACAGTGTTCTTATTAGGGTCTGTAATAATTATTTCACCAGAAGCCCAAAAACTCAATGCCTTAATTGTTATACCTTCCTTAGTAGGTAGAATAAGCGAAAGCTTAGAAGCTAACAAAGGGTTAGGAACAACAGGATTTGCACCATCACCAATTTGAGTTATTAAACTCCCTTGCTCAAACTCAATTTTGGTCATAGCTTTTGTATTAAAGACAGTATGAGATAATCTAGTTACCTCATTTGGAACTATAACCTCGGTGGCAGTTCCTAAATAGCCTATTAACCAGCCATCAAAAATCTCAAAAACATATTCCTCAAAGGCAATACCATTTTTAGTTGCAAATGCTTGTCCTGTGGAATTAAGAGGGGCAATAATCTTCTTTTTGCCATCTGCCAAATTAAATGTATCAGTTTCATATACAGTGTTCATATTAGGGTCTATAATAATTATTTCACCGGTAGCCCAAAAGCTCAACGTCTTAATTGTTATACCATCTTTAATAGGTAATGCAAACGAAAGCTTAGAAGCAGACAAAGGGTCAGGGACAACAGTATTTGCACCATCACCAATTTGAGTTATTAAACTCCCTTGCTCAAACTCAATTTTGGTCATAGCTTTTGTATTAAAGGCAGTATGAGATAATCCGGTTACCCCCTTTGGAACTATAACCTCGGTGGCAGTTCCATTATAGCCTATTAACCAGCCATCAGAAATCACAAAATATTCCTCAAAGGCAATACCATTTGCAGTTGCAAATGCTTGTCCTGTGGAATTAAGAGGGGCAATAATCTTCTTTTTGCCA
>CAZFQD010000022.1:9643-20892 GCA_964520885.1 uncultured Oscillospiraceae bacterium
AACTATAACCTCGGTGGCAGTTCCATTATAGCCTATTAACCAGCCATCAGAAATCTCAAAATCTGAAATGGCAAAAACAATTAAACTCTGCAATATTGAAAAAACGAAAATTATCGCTATTAAAAATGTTATTTGCCTTCTAATTCTAAAAATGTTTTTCATAAAAACCTCCTACTAAAATAAGCTTATTTTTTACTTTTTTTAATCACTACTAATATAATTATAGTCATTAGTATTAATATGAAACATACGAATATTAATATCAAATATGTGTTGTCTATCCCCAAACTATACATATTGATGATATAATTAATATCGTTTGTCACCGCTAAGCTATCAATTAGTACTGACTGTCCACTGGTTGTATTTATAAAGGAAAAATCAACTAATTCAAGCTTATCAATTTTATTGTTTATTGGCTTATAACTATTATCTAACAAAAAACTATCAAATGGTATTAAAACATATCCTTCATATCCATTAGGAATCGCTTCACTTGACTTTTTTTCAAGTGCTTTTTTATCTTTGCTTAATAAATAATAGTTCTTATTTTGACTCAAATTAAACTTTTCATAATCATTATCTGAGATGCTAAGGTCTAATTGGCAAATTTGCTTTTTATCTACTTTAATCCAAAAAACTAAAGCATTACCTAAAATATTCTCTTGCAAATTAGTATTAGCTTTTAAACTTATTGTCGTGCTTTTTGCATTTGGAGAGAGTTTAAATTGGAAACAGGGCTTATGGTCACCCTCATCACTATTCAATATGACAACATTGTTCCCCATATTTTTAACTTCTTCTAAGTTTTCACATTGATTGACAATTACATAGCTATCTTTCATCTTCTTCTCTTGTTCTGTTAAAGAACTTGCTATGCCAATAGAAGAAACCATCACATCCCCTTCGCTTGAAGGAACTAAAACTCTTTTTTCATTTGTCATTTCTCTGGCTATTTCAGCTGTTCTTAAAGCTAAATTTTTATTGTAAATCGATGAATTGTAATTCGGATCAAAAATCCATTTTGCTCCAATATCTCCACTTGTTAAATCAATGGATGTTGGCTCATTTCCCATACTCCAATAGTATCCTAAAAGCCCACCCGGGTTCTTTTCTTTTTTTAACATATCATATAACTTGTTTAGATGTGTAACCCTGTTTTCCATAGGCGAGTTTCTAAATTTCATTGTCCCCGGTATATGCCAAATTTTCGCATTATCCCAACTGCTACCCATTGCCAACCGTAAGTCATCATAATAGCTATCATAATAACCTTCGTCATCATAGTTATTTATTCCCGTATCTGTAACATACTTCGTCATCTCTGGGGTTATTTGTGGAGTATCAAAATAAAATGGGTCAATCCATCTATTTCTATTTGCAAACTCACTTGACGATAAACCAGAGCGATTAACTAAACAAAAGGTTACGCCACCCATTATAGCAAAAAATCTTTTGCCTATTTTTTCACTATTGTATTTTGATATTGTTAAAAAATCCCTTGGTGTAATACTCCCATTTGGTATCTCATAGCCGGATGCTGTTTTGCCTGTTTTAAAGCAAAATGGTTCATCAACATACCATCCGGCCAATGCATCATAAGCCCCGCTATTTTTGCAATTTTCAACTATTTTATCAAACTTTGCTTGCCAATTGACCGATAAAATCCATCTGGTTTTACTCTCATCTAAACTGTTTTCAACATAATTGGGATTTAAAACGAGTAAAGCACCTTGAATTGCAAGGAATACCTGTGATCCAACGCTATTAGCCTGCTGTAAGGCATAGACATATTCTGCTTCAGAATATGCATTAATGACATATGTATTAATAACATCACTTTTTATTGAGCTATCAAAATCCTCTAACATATTTCCGCTGGGTGCTAAGCCATAAAATCCAAAACCCAACTTAATGCTCTTTTGCATATCTTTTGTTTCTTTAAAATAAAAATGCTCTTCTTGTGCAAAAGCAATCATAGATTGCATTAAAAAACTACCTATTAATAAAACGAATACAATAAAATATTTAAAAGAAAACTTTTTTTTCACTAAAACTATCTCCTAATTCAAAATTGGCAATCCATCATTATTTAGCTTAGCTTCACTGCTTTGTGATTCTGACGACACATCGCTTGAAACTACCAAACTATCCTTAAACTGATTAGTAACAACAAGTCTGCCGATTCTTCTCGTTTCAGATAATAGCCTTTCCCAATAGTCCTCTCCATCCTTTTGTATATACTGACTAAATGACAGCTTGCCCTCTAAGACATCTCCACCATTGAAGGTGTAGCAAATAAGACCACCGGGATTTTTCTCGTTTTGCAAAAACTCATACATTTTTCTTAAATGTCTAATGGCTTTATCCTCAGTAAATGTGCCTTGAAAGTTAAAAATACAAGGAACATGCCAAATTTTTATATGCTCGAACTCTTGCCCAAGTTTTTTTTCAAGTTCCTTACGAACCTTCATATATTTACCGATATTCACTTGAATATCTCCATAATAAGAATAACCCGTGTCGGTCAAATATTTGCCAATTTCTTTATCCACTTCTGCTGTATTCACATGCTCTGGTGGGCACCAAATGGATTTATCAATATGTACAGTTGACCACATTACAAAAAAACGTTTTTTAATGTTTTCTAAATTGTATTTCCCTACTTCTTTTAAAGCAGCTGGATTAACTCCATTTGGACCATATGGCTCATCAAAATACCAACCGGCAAAGTTATCATAAAAGTTGTTGTCTTTTAACCATTTAACGCAATCCTCTAAATTTTCTTTCCAATTAGTTTGTAACTTTCCACCGGATGAGATTGTTAAAGGCTGAGCTGGAATAAAAACCTGCCCATTGTTTTTCACTAAAAATTGCATCGTTTTAAGAAATGAGTCATCCTTATTAAATGCTTGAATAGTTGTATTTGCATAGCTTGATGAGTATATATCTTCAAAATCTGTTGAAATACCCTCACTCATTGATAGATGGTAAAAACCAAAGCCAACATCTAATGTTTTAGAAATTTCAGCTTGCTGAACAGTTTGAATATGTCCGTTTTCATCCACTAAAACATCATCAACTGCATCAACAACTATTTCACTGCTTATAGTAGTTACTACCTCTGACTTCTCGTTGCAACCAAAAAGCATAATCATTAAAGCAATGCATAAAGTTAAACAAAGAATTTTTTTTGAATTTTCCATTGTAAAAACCCCTTCTAAATATCTATTTCCAAATGAGTAATTGCTATTTTGTAGCATCATATTTTTTCTGGTATATTTCAACCAATTTAAGAGCTCCTCGTCTGTTCCATTCATTCACAAAGCCACTCCAATTTGTTAGAGGATTAACAGCACCCGTCTCTAATGTTTCGCCTCTAATAGTTGCTGTTCCCCAGTTGATTGCATTATTAACTGCCTGACTACCACTGTAAACAGCATCTGCTTCATCAAGTGTAAAGGCCAAAAACGGCATAAGAACTGTTGGTGTACCTGAAATTAATATAGGTTTTAAAGCATCTTCAAATTTATAACCTGCTTTTTCAATTTCACTTTGATTAGTGGAATCCGGTCTTAAAAGTTCGCCTTCCTTAAACTGATAAGAACCATGTAAGCAGTATCCGGGCGTGTCTTGATTAGGAGCTTTTCCTCCTGGTAATGCTTTGTAATTTATAATATATTTATTATCTATCACATCATAATATTTTCCCGGCTCACCACCGTAGTCTTTATACATTTCTCCCTCATTTGAATAAAAGAAATCTATCCACCTTAAAGACGCCTCAACATTTTCGTTTTTTGCAGATAAGAAGTAACCGCTCAATGGAAGAACACCAAACGAAAAATGATTTATACCAGCTTGAAAATCTTCAACGGCAGTAGTTGCCTTTGGTGTACCCATAGGTATAAAGTCAGCTGCTAAGCGAGCGTCTTCTAAATGTACTACTGAAATCCAATAGGTTACGCCTACCTTACCAGTCTTAACTAACTCTAATAGCTTTGTTGTGCCATCAGCCGCACCTTTATCAAATAAATTTTCATCATATAGCTTTTTCCAATAGGTTAAGCCCTCTTTAAAAGCATTCGTCGTCATAGCAAAGTGAAACTTGCCTTTTGTGTCAATTGTAATATATTTTCCCCATGTAATCGCTAACCCCCAAGGGTTAAAGAGAACTCCCGGGTCATAATAAGAGAAAGCAAAGGGAATCTCATCCTTCTCGCCATTGCCATTTGGGTCGCCATCTTTAAACTTTTTTAGAACATTATAGAATTCATCGGTTGTCGTAGGCACCTCTAAATCAAGATTGTCAAGCCAACTTTTTCTTATTAAATAGGTTACCTGCTGGGCATCGTTAATCATTGGAATAGAATACATCTTGCCATCTGAACGGATAACGGATTCTTTAGAAATAGGCTGTTCTACATATTTTGCTGAAATATTAGGTGCCCATTTAGAAAGCATCTCATCTGTTAATTCAAGTATTTTCTTTTCCTTCACACCATATCTCTCTAAATATGTGTCCTTAATACTGCCCCACATTGCATATATATCTGGATAATTTCCAGTGTTATACATAATTTGAGTAGCTTCATCCATTCTTGAAATATCAGCAACTATCCACTTGATTTTAATATTTGTTTTAGCCTCGTAATCAGAGGTGAATTTCATCGTGTTAAAATCTCCTGTATCTGCACCCTTCATTACCATAACAGATAACTCAACTTTATCCTTTACAATGGGATAACCCGCTGTATATGTATTTGCAACTAATTCTCTTGTTACAGTTTGCGAGGAATTAGCAAGAGTAGAGCTATTCTTAACTACTGGTGCTGTTTTACAAGCAGACAACAATAGAACGCACCCTAATATTACTGAAATAACTGCCTTTTTGTTCATTTTATTACTCTCCTTTTACAAATTAGTGTTAATTCTAAATAAATTATACATCATATTTAAAATGAATGAGTATCGTATTTGTTATAGCCTGTTTTTTATGTAACATATTTGTTACTTTGTATTACTCTCCTGTCAAGCCACTTCGCTCCACGCCCTGCATAAATTTTCGTTGCAAGAACAAATAAGCAAATAAAACAGGAAATGTAGCCACTGCCGTTCCCGCCATTATAACTCCCTCATGAAATTTGAATTTCATATCAGACATCCATCCGGCAGACATTAGCTCAGGTGAGGATTTTATGTTTTCAATCATTATGTACATTGAGGGCAATATTTGAGGCAAGAGTGCAAATTTGCTATTTGCAGAAAGATAAATAGACGGCTCATAATAATCATTCCAATGCCAAACCATTGAAAGCACTAAAGTTACCAAAATAATAGGGCCTGCTGTTGGCAAAGCGATTTTAAAAAAAGTTTTTATTATACCACAACCATCAATAGCCGCCGCCTCCTCTAAGGATTTAGGCAACCTCATAAAATATTGCCTAAACAAAAATATAAATAGTCCTCCTCGCAAGCCATACCCCAAAAAGCTGGGTATAATAAATGGCAAATATGAATCTATCATTTTAAAAGAAACATAATTAATATACTGTGGAATGATGATTGTTTGAATAGGAATGACTAAGCTAATAAGCACAACAGCAAACCAAAAGCCTCTAAATATAAAACGAAATCTTGCAAAACCATAGCCAATAAAGGAGCAAGAAATAAGATGGGCTATCGTAGCGATGCTTGTTAACAATACAGAATTTATAGCACTTCTTGGGAAATTTAATGCCATTAAAGCAATTTTATAATTACTTAAAGTAAAGTCTCTTGGCAACCATTTTACTGTTATGTTCATTATATCTCCATAACTTTTTACAGACATAGTAAGCATATAAATATAAGGGTATAAAAACACAAAAGCAAAACTCACTAAGATGAAGTATAAAATAAACTTTCCTATGATAAAAACAACTGTGTTTTTGACCTTTTTAGCATTTAACATTTTTATCATCCCCCTTTATATATCTTTAACATTATTGTTAAACGGTCTTAAAACAATAGTTACAATCACTATAAGAATACCCACAAAAAGCGAGTAGAACCAACTAACTGAGCTTGCATATTCAAATTTGATTATTGATCCTTTAAAACTAAGCCAATTGATATAATTTACGATAGGCGTATTAAAATCAACCGAAAGACTAATTATAGTAAATACGGCGATTAACGATATAATAGGCACTGTCATCGGTAAAGTGATTTTCCAAAACATTTCCCATTCAGAGGCACCATCAACCTTCGCCGCCTCATATAATGATTTTGAAACTCCCTGCAAGGCAGCCAAATAGATAACTATTTGAACGCCACTACTCCATAAAACCAAAGAAACTCTGCTTAAAAATTCAACCACAAATTGATTTCCATTTGCCCCTAAATAAATTTGAATGTTTTGTGGCAAAAGCACCTCTATTGCAGTTTGCATTGCCTGCTGATTAATATTTACCTTCATAAGTTGTTGCATAATAAAGCCAGAACCCAAAACAACCGGCAAAAAATACACAGACCTAAAAAAACCACGACCTGCAATTTTCCCATTAACTAAAATTCCAATACCCATTGAAAAAATGATAATCAAAGGAGAATTTATCAAAATTTCCTTTGCTGAGTTTAAAAAATAAGGAATAAATTGTGTATCGGTAAAAAATAAATCCTTATAATTTTTAAATCCTACAAATTCTAAGGTAAAAGTAGAAACCTCTGTAATTTTTGCGAAACTAATCATCAAGGAACGAATAATAGGAAAAGCAAAAAACAAAATGGTTCCAATTATAAAAGGCAATATGAAGGTATAGCCCTTTATGTTTTCTCTGCCAATTATTTTAATTAACTTTTTCAAGTTTTCCCCCCCTAATGCACTTAAAACTTTTGCCTTCAAGAATAACTTCTTCATTTATCTCAAAACTGCTCTGGGAGTAATTTACATAAACCATATCTCCATTTTCATAAGTTGTTACAAAAACATTTTCCATTAATTTTTTATGATTTATTATTCTTTTATCCTTTAAATGTCCCAATTCTTTTTCAAATTCATTTACTGTTTGAACTATTAAATCCTCATTCTTATCAAAAGAGGTTCCAAACACATCAGTTATTTTCGTATCTCGAAGTTCACTCGCATCTTCTTTAGTTATAATAAAATAAGGTACTTGCCCATACTCAGCCCATTTTAGCTTTTGCTTTATAAAATCTGAGCTCATATTACCACAATACTCACCGCTATAAGAAACATATCCATGTAGAACAGCTTGATAAAATGGTATCTCGTAATCAAAAAACATTTCATCAGAATCATTATCTGCCAGGTTATACACTCTATTTGCATATGGCAAAACATAAGAATTCGCTGTTTGAAATGCTGTGTCAACACTTTTTTCGCTTAGCTTATTAAGCAACAGTCTATACGCATTGATACTTTGCTCCTTTGTTAACGGTTTCTTTTTGTCCAAATCATAAGTAACCATTCTACCAATGTCATCAATGCTAAGAGAAAATTTGTTTTTATAAGCATTGCTATTGTAATATGAATTTTCAAAACGCTTGACTGCTTTAAAAGCATTCAAAAGAAAGATATTTTTTCCTTTATTTGTTAAAGGCACATCAACAAAATCCTTTATGATATCATTGCCCTTGTTATAACTGCCAATATCATCATTAGCCCACAAGACACCTGTGTTCAAAAATAAATTACCACCTGTTTTTTTGATAGCCTCATTTAGACTTATTAGCTCTTTTTCGCCTCCGATTTTATTTGCTATTTTAAAATCAGAGGGAACCTCTAAATAGCCTAAGTCCTGCCAACCAAGCAAGCTAATATCCAGATTGTCAATGCCCTTTTTCTCTAATTCATTCACGATACTAAGAGCATCCTCAAATGAGGTTATTTTTAATATGTCCTTATATAAAAGTGTTTTTTTGCTCGTGGCACAAATGAGTTCTATAAATGCTTTTGAATTTAGCTTATTATTTGCCTTTAATTTATTTGTTTCAACAAGATAAATTTGCAAGGTATTGGCTAAATCTATATAACCAATATCTTTTTTTGCTTTAAAAAAGTAGTGCAGAGTTAAATCCCCTGCTGTAAGACCTTCGTCATATTCGAATAAATCATCCCCATCCGGACCCTTAAAGCTATTGGAGTTTCTATATGTAATATTTGTATAAATTCTTGATGTTTTTGTAATGTGTCCATATGGGGCTAAAATGATTTTGGAGCTTTCTGCCCCCTCAGAAATAAATGTAACAAACCCAGTTCCATTTTTTATTAACCCATAGCAAGGTAGTGCAATATTTTTAACGCCGTTTTTATCATTTGCAATCATTTCGTCTATATCAGTCTTTTGTCCTGAGTAAATGCTTTTTATAAATGGGTAGGAAACTCCTTGCCCTTGCTTTGATAATTCATAAACACTTCCAGAACCATCAGGGAAAACGATTAGCCCATTATCGCCCTTTGTCGCACTTCCAAGTTGTGGCAAAATGTCAAGAGAAACTATTTTATATTCATTTTCATCTTTAATTTTATCCTTTGGTATCTTCACGCAAAGCCCATATTTATCAAGCCAAATAGCTAAGTCTAAGGAAATTGAAACATCTCTAAAATCAACATTTATAATAATTCCATTTTCAATTCGCTTAGTGGTTGTAATAACTCTGCTATCTGCACTGCTAATTGATTCAATTCCTGTTTTAAGATTAGAAAAACTAAGGTTGCACAGTTCTTTTAAACTTTGCTTAATTAGCTTATTTGCTTCTTTTCCCTCTGTGTTATAATTTTCTAATGGAAAATATGAGGTCCACTCATTATTAGTGTTTTGTTCTACTATTTTAATGTAATTTAAATCCTTGTTGTAATATAGCAAAAGGTTTTCATTGCTTCCAATTTTAGTTTCGCCTTCTGTTATTATATCGCTTTTTTCATTGGGTATTACATCATTTGAAATAAAATTTAATTCGTTATAATTGATTTTAATTTGGCTACTCTTTTCAAAAAACAAATAAAGACCTATAACAAGAACAAGGCTTACTGTTATCAATAAATATAAAACCTTTTTTTTCTTCATTAAATTTTTAAGCATTGCTTTTCTCCTTGTCTATAAATATTTTGTTTCTTTAATAACATCCGTAACAAATGTAACCATTTGAATTCCAAGAGCCAAAAACATAAAAATAACTGCACATAGTATGACCATTGCTATGATAGAAACCAATGAAATAGTTATCAACTTAGAAAAGCTTAGATTATTAGCATCCTTCAAGGCTAAAAGCATTAAAAACAAAACCCAAAGCAACAAAAAAAGGTTTAGTGCTTCATATATGCCCTTTTCTCCTATTGAAAGCACATTTGAAAATAGTATTAATAATGGTTTTAATGCTATATAAGGAATAAGCGACAACATCGTAATGCCAAAAGTTTCTGAAAGTGTCGCCTCGCCAGACCAAATGGTTGTTACCCCAAAGCTACAAATAATCCAAGCAAATAAAGGGACAAACACCACGGCAATTTCAAGAGCAAGATTAGCCCCAGAGGGTGTTACCTTTGATATTGTGAAATTTTCAAAGTATATTGAGATGAGCTTAATTAGTTGCATAACAATATATATTAGAGCAAACTGATATAGTTTAATGATTTCTCTGTTTCTCTTTATCAAATAAAAGGCTTCTCTTGGATGAAACAAAACTAAAATACACATTTTTAAAGTATCCATACAAGTTATTTCCGCCTTTCTATTCCATAAAGCAAATTACTTATGTGTTTTGCAATTTTTGACAACCGCTTAATTATAAATTTAATGGCAAAAGCAAAAAGTATTAAAGCAATAACAACATAAACAAAATATTTACTGCTTAAAGTATATCTTAACTTTTCAAATGCTGTGCCATAGCCCACACGGTTATTTGAAACCAAATAATGCTTCATAGCCTCTGAATAATTCTCGTTTTTAAAATTAATTTTTCCCAGCATATTTTTTGAAACAGGATAATTACTTGATTTAATATTCACAGCATTCCACTCTTTAAGGGCTAATTCATATTCACCATTAAAGCTATAATTTATCGCTTTGTGAACAGTTAAAATAAAATCTGTTGGCATAAATATTATAACAGAATTAGAAAGTGCATCAAGCACCAAAATTTCTCCATTTTCATTGATGCTAATAGCGGTTGGATTTTGCAAATTTCCGTTTGTGCTACCTTTATCGCCAAAAGAGCAAAGCATATTACCCTCTTTATCATATTGATATAACTTAGCCGTCTTTCCATCTAAAATTGTGATAAAATTATCTTTGTCCACTGTAATATCGGTAATGTTCGGCATAACGAGACCTTTCATTTTTTCATAGGTTGGCTCTCCATAGAACTTTACCGGGAAGATATTATTTCCTGCTGAATTAATTAAATTTATTTGAGAGGACTTGTCCTCATTCACCGCATAGATTAAGCCACTATCCATAACAAATAGGTTATTATAGGCAGGAGGCTCTTTTTTGATAATTATATTCTTTTGCTCTCGTGTTCCAAATGCCTTAATAATCTTATCTGCAAAGGTAAAATTAATCATTTTCGAGCCGATAAAGCCCTTAAATCTGTTTTGACTGTCAATTGTCATAAAGTGCTTGCCATAGGTAACATAAATATAACCATTAGCAGGATTTAAACCAATCTTGGTAGGCTGAAAAATCATATTTTCATCCAGTAAATCGGATTTTGGTGCTACAAACTGCTCTATAAAATTAAAATCCTTACTTAAATGAAGAATTCTTGAATTTTGGCTATCTGCTATATAAATATGCTCATCCTGCGAAACAAAAACACCAGTTGGAGCATTAAGTGAAATACCGTTACAAGTAGTAATTTCATTTATAAACTCACCATTGGTTTTGAGCATTAGCACACGATTATTTCCTGTATCTGAAATATAAATATTGCCTTGTTTTGAAACAAATAAATCCTCTGGCTTAGATAAAAACTGTCCATTTTCAACTTTGCCAGTGTAGCCCTTTATTTGCACAATGGTGCTTTTAACATTATATACCTTAGGTATAGCAATTTTTTTATTGTTGATTTCGTCTATGACATAGTTATGCTCTGAATAAACCTTAGCATATGCTATTAAATTTCCAAAAAGCAAAAATATTGATATAAATATTATTATTTTTTTCAAAAAGCCCCCCCCCTTCAAAACAAGGTACTGTCAAAAATTTTACTTTAAAAACAGCTGACAGCACCTAATTTTCGCT
>CAZFQD010000023.1:0-20195 GCA_964520885.1 uncultured Oscillospiraceae bacterium
AATGTAAATTTATGGGAGCTTAGCTTTATGACATTGGTCTGCCGTCCCCTTGACAACTAATTTTGCTCCATCAGCAGTACATTTGCACTTTTATAATTATCCTTGAAATCAAGTAATGCCTTTGGAAAAGCCGCCCTAAACCCATATATGCTTTGGTCTTCATCACCAACCATAAAAATATTACCGCTCTTTTGTGCTAAAAGCCGTATAATCTCATGCTGAATAAAAGATGTATCCTGTGCCTCATCAATATTAAAATATTTGAACTGATTTTGATATTTGGCTAAAACCTCTGGATATTTATTCAAAATTACATAAGCATAATTTAGCATATCATCATAGTCCATTAACTGCTTTTGCTTTTTGTAGGCTTCATAAGACTTGTAAATTTCATTAAAATCGCAACCGGGCAAGTTAATACTTTCTATTCCCTCTTTATCTATCATCATATTTTTGCAATAACCGATTTTTTGTGAAATTTCTTTAATAATATCCTCGCCTATGTATTCTTTAGTTAACTCCAAATAAATCTGTTTAACTATTTGATTATTATTTTCAAGCACCTCAAAAGCCTTGGTATTCATCAACCGTTCATATTCCTTAATAACCATAAAACAAAAGCTGTGTATTGTTTTAAATTGCAGACGATTATCAAATTTGTCTCCAAAAATACTAACAAACCTTTCCTGCATATCACGAGTAGCAGCAACGCTGAATGTTAAAGTTAAAATTTGCTCGGGAGGAATGAAGTGATTATATATCATATTTCCAATTCTTGCTATAATAACAGTGGTCTTACCGCTTCCAGGTACAGCAATAAGGAGCGTTGCCCCATCTATGGTTAACACGGCTTGCTCTTGTTGGGGGTTGTAAAACGCAAAACACATAAGAATTGCAATTGCTAATGTGCCAATTAGAAATATAATAGTGTCATTACTCATTAAGTTACCTCGTTTATAGAAGATTGGCTTTTGATTTTATCTAATTTCTTGATCAAATTATAAGACCTCGTTAATGCTAATATTTTAACATAAATGAGGTCTGTTTTAAAGTTGTAAATTTGACGAATTTGTTTAAATTTTAGAAAGCTCTTGTGTAGCTTCTAATAATATGATGAAATATTATTTTTTGCCCCAAGTTGTGATATTCACAATTTTTGCATAGCTTTGAATTATTTTAGCAACTTTGACAGATACATTAGTATCTGCATAATCCTCTGCCATAACAACCACTTCGTTGTTATCTCGCATTGCTACTGCTAAATCAAGAGCCTGTGAAACATCACAACCGTTTATTCCACCTATTACAACTGTTCCTTTATCTAAAACCTCCGGTCGTTCTGTTGAAGTTCTAATTAAAACTCCTGCAAAATCAAGCATAGCACTTTCTTCTGATAATGTTCCGCTATCCGATAGGACACAATAGCTATTCATTTGGAGCTTATTATAATCTAAAAATCCAAATGGTTTTAAGTTTTGCACTAATGGATGAAATTTAAAGTTGCGATTTTCAATAAATTTCATTGAACGAGGATGCGTTGAATAAATTACAGGCATTTTATATTTTTCGGCAATTTCATTTACCCCTGTCATTAAACTCATAAAATTTTCTTCATTATCAATATTTTCTTCTCTATGTGCTGAAACTAATATATAATTATTTTTAATCAAACTTAATCTTTCTAAAACATCACTTGCATTAATTTTATCTAAATTCTTATTTATTACCTCACGCATTGGAGAACCTGTTACAAAAATTGTTTTTCCGTCTATACCTTCTGACAATAAATACCTTCTTGAATGTTCTGTATATGGCAAATTTATATCTGAAATATGGTCAACTATCTTTCTATTTATCATTTCAGGAACATTCCAATCCCAACAGCGATTGCCTGCCTCCATATGGAAAATAGGAATTTTTAATCTTTTTGCACTAATTGCCGATAAAGCGGAATTAGTGTCGCCCAACATAAGAACAGCATCAGGCTTTTCCTTTAACAAAACATCATAACTTTTTGCTATGATATTTCCCATAGTTTCGCCTAAGTTTGCTCCAACACTATCAAGATAATAATTTGGCTCTCTTAATTCTAAATCCTTGAAAAAAACCTCATTTAATGTGTAATCCCAATTTTGACCTGTGTGAACTAAAATATGGTCAAAATATTTATCACAGCATTTTATTACCTCAGAAAGTCTAATTATTTCCGGTCTTGTGCCTAAAATTGTCATTAGTTTTAATTTGTTCATTTTTACCTCCTATATATTATGCTGAGTATAGTTGAGGATTGATAAGGATAGATTAGGATTGCTTAGTATTATTACTCCGCATTATCTCTCAGTTTTTTGCTTTTTTTATAATTTGAAAGCATTACAGCTAACTTTTCAATCTTTTCAAATATATCATTTATTTGCTCATTATTTATATATTTTAACTCATAAGCAATTTCAATTTGGCAGGCAAGTTCCATTAAAGAACCATAAGAAAATTCAATAAAATGAATTTGCTCTTTATTACTTGTTCTGCTTAAACCTTCTGCCAAATTTGAAGGAATAGATACTGCCGCCCTATTAATTTGAGAAATAAGTCCAAATCTTTCTTCTGCCGGAAATAACTTAGTAATATTATAAATATCTATTGTTAATTCTTTTCCTAATTGCCAAACTTTTAGATTTCTATATATCATATTACAATACTCACCTACTCTCAACTATACTCATCTATCCTCAACTAATAAAAATCATACTTGTTCAAAATATGTATCCGGTTTTTCTGGGTTAAACGCCTCATTAGCCCACATAATTGTAACCATATCTGTTTGCCCTAAATTTTCAATATTATGAGTATAGCCTGTTGGAATATCCACAACCTCTAATTTATCCCCACTAACAAAATACTCAAATATTTCATCTGAATTAATATTTCTAAATCTAATAACTCCATTTCCACTAACGACTAAAAATTTTTCGTTTTTTGTGTGATGCCAATGGTTACCCTTTGTTATATTTGGTTTAGAAATATTTACTGAAACCTGCCCTCTTTCTGGGGTTTTTATAAATTCTGTAAACGAGCCTCTATTGTCAATATTCATCTTTAATGGATAACTAAATTGATTTGTAGGTAAGTAACTAATATAAGTAGCATATAATTTTTTTGTAAATTCATCAGACATATTAGGAACACTTAAATTTATTTTTGATTGTTTAAAAGAATTAAGAAGTTCCACAATTTCGCCTAACTTTACATTATGAACTGTAGGAACAAAGCAGTATTCATCTTTTTTATTTTCTAAGCCTTGTAAAGCATTTATAAACTCATTTATAACATCATCAATATATACTAAATTTAAAGCAACATTCGGGTCATTTACTTTTATAGGTAAATCATTTGCAATATTATTACAAAAAGTAGCAACTGCACTATTATAATTTGGTTTGCACCATTTCCCAAATATATTTGTTAGCCTATAAACCAATACCTTTGCTCCTGTTTGCTTAGCATAAGAAAACATTAAATCTTCCCCTGCTTTTTTACTTATACCATAAGAATTATTTAAAGCCGCTTGAGTTGACGAAGTTATTAAAATAGGGGCTTTATTATTATGCTTTTTTAAATTTTCAAGGAGTACCGAAGTAAAACCAAAATTGCCTTGCATAAATTCCTCTTCAGTTTGAGGACGATTTACACCCGCTAAATGAAAAACAAAATCACAGTCTTTTGTGAAAGTGTCGAGTAATTTTACATCAGTATCAATATCAAATAGATAAAGCTGAGGGTGGCTGAGAATGGCCGAGGATGGCTGAGCATTGTTCAAAGTTGCAATTAAATTTTTACCAACAAAGCCATTTGAACCAGTTATTAATATTTTCATTATTATTCCAACCCTTTAAGTTCATTTCTTATGTATTCTAAGTTTAATAGTTTTTCTTTAATTTGTTCAACATTTAATTGTGTGGTGTTGTTTGAATTATATTCCTCAGATATAGCAACTTTTTCATCTCCTTGAACATAAAACTTATCGTAATTCAAATCTCTTGTATCGGCAGGCACGCAATAAAAGCCTCCCATATCAATAGCATTTACATACTCTTCTTTTGTTAAAAGAGTTTCATACATTTTTTCTCCGTGTCTAATACCAATAGTTTTCACTTCATTCTGGGCGTTAAACAATTCTTTTACCGCTTGGACTAAATCTCCTACTGTGCAAGCGGGTGCTTTTTGAACCATAATATCCCCTGTTTTAGCATTTTCAAAAGCAAACAAAACTAGTTCAACTGCTTCGTCAAGGCTCATAATATATCTTGTCATATTTGGCTCTGTAATGGTAAGTGGCTTTACAGACTTAATTTGTTCAATAAATAAAGGAATAACAGAACCACGAGAACACATAACATTGCCATAGCGAGTGCCACAAATTAAAGTTTTATCAGCAGATACCGTTCTTGACTTAGCAACAAAAACCTTTTCCATCATAGCCTTAGATGTTCCCATTGCATTAACAGGGTAAGCCGCTTTATCAGTTGAAAGGCAAATTACCTTTTTAACTCCCGCTTCAATAGCTGCTGTTAAAACATTTTCCGTTCCCAACACATTTGTCTTTACTGCTTCTAAAGGAAAAAACTCACAAGATGGCACTTGTTTTAAAGCCGCCGCATGAAAAACATAATCTACTCCATACATAGCATTTTTTACACTGCTAATATCCCTAACATCGCCAATGTAAAACTTAATTTTATCATTATTATACTTTTTTCGCATATCATCTTGCTTTTTTTCATCTCTTGAAAATATGCGAATTTCAGCAACTTCAGTATGCAAAAATCTTTTCATAACTGCATTGCCAAACGAACCTGTTCCACCGGTAATAAGTAAAGTTTTGTTTTTAAACATTTTTTCACCTCATAATTTGATATTCTTAAAGTTATCCTTATAATATTCAACATACCAGTCTGCGAATCTCTGCAAACCTTCCTCTATTGACGTTTTTGGTTTAAATCCTATAGCTTCCTGTAGCAAATCAGTAGAGGCGAAAGTTGCAGTAACATCACCCGGCTTAATAGGCTCAAATATCTTATCAAATACTATCTCTCTACCTGTAGCCTTGCTCAAACATTTCTCCAGCGTTTTAATAAATGTCATCAACTTCTCCGGATAGTTGTTTCCAATGTTGAAAATTTTATGAGGAACCTCTCCATCAGGAAAATTAAAAAGAAGTCGCTCAATCCCCTCCACTATGTCATCAATATATGTAAAGTCTCTATATAGGTCATTTTCAAAATCACCATTATTATAAATATTAATCGGCTCACCAGCAAAATATTTCTGAGTAAAGCTAAAATATGCCATATCAGGTCGCCCCAACGGGCCATAAACGGTAAAAAATCGGAGTCCCGTAGAAGGTATCTTGTAAAGATGACTATAAGTGTATGCCATTAATTCGTTTGACTTTTTCGTGGCCGCATAAAGTGATACCGGATGATCTACGAAATCTGATTCTTCAAATGGGACTTTCTTATTTGAACCATATACTGAACTTGATGAGGCATAGATGAGGTGCTCAACCGGATAACTTCTACACGCTTCAAGAATATTAAAAAATCCTATGATATTGCTTTGAATATACACATCGGGGTTTTCTATTGAATACCTCACACCGGCTTGGGCGGCTAAATTTACCACAATACTCGGCTTATACTCTTCAAAGACCTTGATAATAATATCTTTGTTTGATATGTCAGCCTTAATGAAGGTAAAATTCTCAAATGGTTTAAGCAAATTCAATCTACTATACTTAAGATTAACATCATAGTATTCGTTTATATTATCAATACCCACCACCCGACAGCCTTGCTCTAAAAGTTTCTTTGATAAAAAGTATCCAATGAAACCTGCAACTCCTGTAACCAATATTTTTTTAGTTGTATCTAATGGGTTGAATTTAGCCATACTTTCTATCCCTTCATTCCTATTTTGTCAGTTATTTTTTTTCCCACTCTTTACTACCATTATTACTTATCTTTTTTGCAGGAACACCGGCAATTGCAATGTTCTCTTCATCAAAAGATTTATTAACAACCGCATTAGCTCCTATCGCAATATAATCAGCTAATTTTATGTCTCCAAGAACGACTGCCCCAATGCCAATAACTATCCCATTACCCAAAGTCGGAACGCCATTACTAGTTCCTGCCGCAGCAATGCTTGTATTCATATGCATTGAACAGTCTTTTCCAACCCTGGCATTTCTGTTAACAATAACTGGTCCCAAATGCATAATTTTCAAACCGCAATCAAAACAATTTATTGGGATGTGCAGACAATACTTGTTTTGTAATAATGTCAACCTAATTACATATATTAGCCGCATTATCCTATGATTTGTGTTTGTATAGTACTCAGTTTTTCTGAGTAAAACACTATGCTTCCACAATATCTGATTCTCCGTTATGGCGAAAAACGGAATACTTGTATTCTTTCTTTTATATTTCTTACTTTCAGCATTCAAAAAGGTCTTTAAATCTGATTTAGAGGATATATACCGCCCTCCACATTTTGCAGTTGATTCAATTTTTTCTGTCATAATTATGCCCATACCTTTCGTTAAACTCAAGGCATAAAACGGTATGAAACCTATTGCCTCGCCTTGGGTTTATTTATTTAATTTAATATAATTAATTTGAAATAACAGATAAACTACAGAGCACGCAGAGGTAAGTGTTCCAACCGCCATTTAAACACAAAAAGTGTCGCTTTTAAGTGCGTAGACTATTACTTGTTTATAGTTTGTCGGTTAGTCAATATCTGTAATCTCAAATTTTATTATGGGGATGTGTATATGCTAAATTTAGCATTTATTTTTTAAGTTGCTTAAATTTTTATTAGCTTCAAACTTAATTGCCTCCATAGCTGAATCTCCTTTATCTTCCCACACTATAATACTCAACTTCCGCTTCTTTCATCTCTTTAGTTTTATATATATTTCTTCCATCATAAACCAAAGGAGTTCTCATTAATTTCTTATAATCTTCTGGTTTCACAGCTTTTATCTCTTCCCACTCGGTAAATATAAAGCAAACATTAGCTCCTTCTAAAGCTTCATCTATAGTATTAACATAATTTATACTGCCGTTTCTATTTTTTCCTATAGGATATTTGCTTTTGAAATTTTCCACACCAGCTGGGTCATATGCATAAATAACTGCTCCTTGATTTAATAACAATGGTACATTTTCAAGAGATGGAGCTTCTCGCAAATCATCAGTTCCCGGCTTAAATGTAAGTCCAAGTACTGCTACTTTTAAACCATTAAAGGTAATAAGTCTTTTACGAGCTTTCTTAAACAGCATCGTCTGCTGGTCTTTATTTACATCAATAGCAGCTTTAACTGTCCTTAATTCATAGCCATGCTGTCTTGCAAGATAATCCAGTGCTTTTGTATCCTTAGGGAAACACGAACCACCATAACCAATACCAGCATTAAGAAATTTTTTGCCAATTCGTTCGTCAAAGCTCATTCCTTTAGCAACATCCTGAATATCTGCACCAACCAATTCGCAAAGATTAGCAATATCGTTCATATATGATATTTTCAGAGCAAGAAAGTCATTGCAGGCGTATTTTATCATCTCTGCCGATCTTCTACTTACCGAAACAATAGGCAGGTTAAATGGCTTGTAAATCTTCATTAGCATTTCTTCAGCCCATTTACTTTCCGTTCCAATAATAATTCTTGCTGCCTGTAAAGTATCTCTAACCGCAGTGCCTTGTGCCAAGAATTCCGGGTTAGAGGCTACTTCTACTTTTACATCATTAACTAAAAAATCTTTGATAAACTGTTCTGCTTTGTCATTAGTGCCGACAGGAACTGTGGATTTAACTACGATTAGACAATCTTTTTCTATAGTTTCAGCTATTTGCCTTGCAACTGTTGCTAAGTATGATAAATTAGCAGAACCGTCTGGCTGTTCTGGTGTTCCCACCCCAATAAATATAGCATCTGCATCTTTATATGCGGATTTATAGTCAGTTGTATAATTTAGCCTACCAGCTACATAATTTTTCTGCATCAGTCCTTCTAATTCGGCTTCATAGATTGGAGAGATACCTTGTTTCAACAAGTTTATTTTGTTTTCATCAATGTCAACGCAGGTAACTTGGTGCCCGACTTCGGCAAAACAAACTCCTGCAACCAATCCTACATAGCCTGTTCCTGCTACTGAAATTTTAAACATAAGAATACCGCCTTTATTTAAGATTTTTTTATTAAAACTTCATTAAAGCCTCGTCTATACGATTTGGCAACCTTAAACTGCTCATGAGGATAAGAGCCATATGCAATTGTTGCTATAATAATTTCATTTTCTGGTATACCAAGTGTTTTATAAGACCATTGAACCGATTTGGGTTTTGAGTGCCATATAAGAGGACAAGTAGCAATTTCATTGTAATGTAGTGCATATAGAAGGTTCATATAATAAATGCCACCGTCCACATAAGGAGTGGTTTTTTCTGCGGGGCTGTTATAACAGTATAGATTACTTGTCACAACTAATATGCCTTTTATATTAGATAAGCCCTTTGTTCCACCTTGATATTGTATTAGCTCTTTTAACAAATTTTGTTCTGTTATCCAGTAAACTTTATTTGGCTGTCTGTTGCAAGCACTTGGTGCACTTTGAGCCAAAATAATACTATTTTTGATTTTATCATCATCTACATTATCAGCTCCAAACATTCTTACAGAATGTCTGCTATTTGCAAACAATTTAAAATCACTTATATTTTCGTAAATAGCTTTTTTGGTAAATGTATATACTCCTGTTTTATTTTCATATGAATTTTCATCAAGTAAATACTTTGCTTTCAAATAAATATCTTTTACATCAATAGATAAATCGTTATGATAATCAATATAAGTTTTTAGTACATCAATTCCCAAATTGTAAGCCATACTGTCATAAGAACATTTTTTGTTTTTATATTGTTCTAATAGCTTAATAAGCTCATCAATTTTTTTAATCCCAAATCTTGGTCTGGTATCCTGTAATGACATACCTTTTTCAATTGAATGGACGCATAATCGGATTGAATTGGCAAGCTTACGCTCATCATTTTCGTTTAATGAATAAAACCTATACATTCTGTTTGTATCATTTAATACATTTTTGTAATAATACAATAGTCTTCTTATATTACTTAAAATTCCCAATAAAAACACATCCTATTTTAATTTTTTCAAAAATCCTAAATTATTAATAATAGCATCTTTTAAGTATTTGAATTCCTTTGTTCTATGAAAAAAGGCCATAAAATATAAATTAAAAGCTACAAAAATTATTATAAACGCAATTAGCCAACCTACAATTGAAAGGGTAAATTGTTTTACAACAAAATAGCATAAAACACCAAATACAAATGTAACAGCAAAGTAGATTGCATACTTTATAAAATATAATGAAAGCCCTTTGTTAAATCCTATTTTATTCACAATATAAGGGTCATACCAGAAAAAGGTTGCAAGCATACTTATTGTGCCACCCAATAAAACCCCGAAAACGCCCAGAAAATTCGCAAGTGCAATAGCAAATATTACATTGAGTAAAGCAGTAAACAGAGGCCTGTACCTGCCATAAAGAAATAATTTCTTTGCGTTTCTAAATATTCTATTTACACTTTGTGTCCCTACTAAATAAAAATTAAAAACAAGCAAAAAAACAATAGAATTGTCAAAAACATATTTTTCCCCAACCCATAACATAATAAAAGGATTAAGTAAAGCAAACATTATGATTGAAATTAGTCCAAAAGTCCATGCGATGAGGCAAAACATAGCCAAATAAATATTATGTTGCTTCTCATTACTGTCTGATACATGTAAATTGCCTACAATAGGGATGATAGAACTAGTGGCTGCGGTTAGCATAGTTGAAATAGACATAATAATCAAATTGTAATTAGAAAGGTATCCTGAAATTATAATGCTAACAAAAGTTGATATAATAACACTTTCTATTCCTTTCCCAAGCACTCCGCTTAGCTGAAAGGCAAATAATGCTTTTACATTTTTTACTAATTCTTTTTTTTCTGCGTCATTTAATAAAAATCCTCTAACTTTTCTTATTACAGGATATTTTTTATTTGCAACAAACCAAAAGCAGAAATTGGTTATTAACACAAAACAAAGTTGAATGATTAATGATAAGATATAATTGTGTGTGTAATATAAAGCCACAATCTGTCCTATCAACGAAAAAATATTTAACCCACTTTTTATCGTTTCAACTATATATTGTTTTTGATTTACTGAAATAAACGCGGATTTATAGGAAAAAAAGTAAGTAGTGGCTGAGTTAAGAATAAAAAACATATAAATGATAGGCACATTTGGAATAGAGGCAAGCACTTCTCTGTCCTTCGCCAAATAAGGCAAAAATGGCATTACTATTAGACCAATTACTATAATTATTATTCCAATAACCGGATAAACTATGGAATAAAAATTCATATGGGCTTTAATGGCTCTTTCATCATTTTCCGAAATGGGTTTATACAATTCATAAACAATTGCCGAACCAATCCCGAGGTTTGCAAGATTTAAAATATTCAAAATACTTGAAAATAAACTGCTAAGTCCAAGATACTCAACACCGAGTAGTTTAATAAGATAGGTTCTATAAACAAAGGCTGCAAGTAATGAAATAAAATTTAGAGCGATTGTTAATGTAAAATTTTTTATTGAATTTTTTGTTCTTTCAAAGGTTTGCATATTGGTTTGCCTTTCTTAAAAAAATCTCAAAACTCTCTCTTTGTTCTAATAAAGCCTTATTTAACTTTTCTAATTGAAAATTTTTAACTATATTATTAATTTTATTTAAAAGTTCTTCACCTTCAATAAATTCATCCTCTTTAATAAAATGCTCTTCAAAATCTATTCTTGACAGAAAATCCTCTACTTTGCCTTTTGATAAGCTATCACTTGGTTTGCGATTAAAACAAATCGGCGGTGTCCCATTGAACAAAGAGAATAATGTCCCATGGAAGTAATTTGTAATAGTAAACTCAAATAACGAAAAAATTCTTGCCCAATCAAACAAGGGTAAATCAATTAATATGTAATCCGCATTCTCATTTAGAAAACCAACAGAAACAATGGTGTGAGTTTCCCCAAATAGCTTTTTCACAATTAGGTTCACTTCATTATTTTCGCTCATAAGTCCTAAAAGGGGCTTGTCAAAAACCATATTGTGTTTTCGTTTTAACTTTTCTTTTAAAGCATTAGCAGAAATACAGTAATCATCTAAATTTAAAAAAAGAGTTGGGTCACAGCTATAAAAAATCTCTTTTTGCGGTAGAATATTTTTTAGCATTTGGCTTGTTACATCATCTCTTACTGAAAAAAAGCTAAAATCATTTAAAGCTTTAGAAATTTCGGGTAAATTCTTCTCAAATTTCTCACTATTAATTCCATATGCCGATACGGCATAAGTCAGTTTAAAGCAACCAAATTCATCGTTGAGCAAAAAAACATTCATTGGCTCAGAACAACTGTTAAGTACTGTATCACTACCTAAGATTATTGCCATATATTTATTTTTAATTTTTTTAAATATTTTTTTGCTATCATAACTAATAATTTTTTCTTTAGAATACGGCAATAATTTTTGAGCCTTTCTAAAATTTAAAATTCTTATTAATTTTCTATAAGCTAAATCAAATTTAAATTTTGAAAGATAATATATTACACCTTTATATTCTCTATAATAGGTACTTGGATATGAATAATCTATTATTTCAATTTTAAATTGTGGAAGCATTTTTTCAAGCTGTTTTGCCAAAGCAAAGCACTGAAAATATGTACCATAATTAATTGTCCTACAATATGTTAAAATACCTATTTTATTATTAGAATTTGTTATAATTCCCACCATCCTACTACCATTAATTAAAAAATTTATTACTTAGGAAGTTCTAACCAACTACCCATCAAATTATCAAATTCCTCTGACCTAAAAATTTCAAAACCAGAACCAGGGAAAAAAGTCAACTCACCAAAGTATAATTGCTCATTTGCCTCATAAAAATCAACTCTAAGAAAAGGAATATCCTTTGAAATGTATTTTGAAAATTCAATCATCTTATTATAATTTTTTGGTTTCTCTAATTTTTGCCCACTACAATCCCATTTCCTGTAATGATTTTCAATAGGCATTGGCTTCCAATCAAGCTCGTAATAATCCACATTAAATGCTGGTTTTTTGTGTCTATTTAAACAAATATATAAATATTTAACCACACCGTTAAAGCACCAAAATTTATAATCTTTTAATTCAAACCCAGAACTATCTACCATATATTTTTCGCAAATTATTTTAGGCTTAATATCTTTGTATGGAAATTCTCTGCTTCGCCAATAATATCTACTTTTGAGCCACTTATTAACTTTGTTTTTGAGTTCTACAAAATCAATTGTTGATTTATCCTTACATATATAGATATCACCACTGCTGAAGTAGCTATAATTATTTATTGTCGGTACGATATCACCGCCGATAATAATCGTTTTTTCATCCATAGACCATCACCCACTTCGTTAAAATTAGCATTATATATTATCCTTTTGCAATATATTATTGCTTCCTATAACAATCGAATTTGAGGGGATATCTTTTGTTATAACTGCTCCTGCTGCAATAGTTGTATTTTCCCCAATTGTAATGTTTCCTATAATTACAGCATTGGCTCCTATTAAACAATTTCTTTTAATCGTCGCATGGCGCTTCACTGCCATATCAGGTGGGAAATGACTGGAACCGATAACAACATTTGGCATTATTACCACGCCTTCTTCGATAACAGCAGTACTTCCAATCACTATTCCTACCGCATGAGGTATCCTAACATTATTTTCAATAGTTACACCCAGACAAATGTCACAATTAAATATAAGACGTAATACCACTGCCCATATCTGTGAGAAGGCCCTATTGAATTTCCCTTTTTTATATCTTTTAAGATTTTTGTATATTGCTTTTTCATATGTACCATTAAAATCAAACATATTTATCGGCTCCGTTTTTAATAATATCTGCTGAGCATTCTACTTATATTTTTCCGGTAATTGAATCCAACTACCTAACAGATAATCATAGGATTCGGGAGTGAACTCCTCCATCCCGTTTCCGGGAAAGAATGTTAATTCTCCAAAATATAATTTGCCTTCTATATCATAAAAATCCACTCTTACAAAAGGAATATTTTTAGATAATATTTTCGCAAATTCAACCATTTTGTCAAAGGTCTTCGGTTTAGCTATTATAGTACCACTGCTTTTATAATGTCTTTCGAAAAGCATAGGACACCAATCCATATCATAAAAATCTACATTTAATCCGGTACTTGCAACTCTGTTCAAACAGACAAATAAGCATTTGACTTCACCGTTAAAACACATAAACTTATAATCTTTAAGCTCTGTACCTGATTCATCAACCATATATTTTTCGCAAATTATTTTAGGCTTAATATCTTTGTATGGAAATTCTCTGCTTCGCCAATAATATCTACTTTTGAGCCACTTATTAACTTTGTTTTTGAGTTCTACAAAATCAATTGTTGATTTATCCTTACATATATAGATATCTCCCGATGTATGGTTGGGTTTTAATACAAATTGCTCTGGTAAATTATCAAAATTAATTTCATCAAATTTATTATACACACCTAAAAGAGGAATTAAATATTCTTCACCAATTGTTTCTTTTATATATTCTCGCACTTCATATTTATCTGCTAATTGTGTATATTGTGGTTTTCTATCATATAGCTTAAGCCATTGTATTTTTTCATTAAATGTCTTGGGGTTTCTTAAATCAAGTTTCTTTCCAATTCTTAATTTGTATCTTATTTTTAAAAACATAATGCTGGGAATTATTTTGGATATTTTATTTTGTGTAAAATAAAACATTAGGAGCTTTGGATTTTTTAGTACATTCTTTAATTTTTTAAACATTTATGTTACCTCACTTTAATATTGATAAAAATACTTCTGTAAAGCTTATTCATTAGATTGAGTTTATTTTATATTAATATCTATCATTTCTCCAAAAATTTTATCATATTCTTCTGGTTCAAATTTTTCCTGTCCAGTAAAGTGAAAGAATGTATATTCTCCAAATATTATTTTCCCGTTAATGTTGTATAAATCAATTCTGACAAAAGGGAAGTCCTTTGCAAGGCATTTAGAAATTTCAATCATTTTTTCAAAATTAGCAGGTTTTTCTATAACCTTTTGAGAGTTTTCATAATGCTGTTTCACAGGAATTTTATTAAAATCTAAATCATAAAAATCAAATCTCGTGTCAATGTAACGGTCTGTTGCAATAAACATAAATTTAGGCTCACCATTACAGCAAAAAAATTTATAGTCAGCAGGGAAACCATTTTCCTTATATTCTAAAAGCTCTTCGCAGATAATTTTTGGTTTTATGCCTTCATATATCCATTCATAATTATAAACATAATACTTTTGCTTTAACATTTTATTGAGTTCTTTTCTCACTTTACTAACATTAAGCTGTGACTTATCCTTACAAAATATGTTATAACCGCATCCATGATTGACCTTTAATACAAATTTATCAGGTAGCTTATCAAAATCAATTTCATTTGCATCATCATATACACCATAAAGGGTATTTAAAATATGGTCGCCGTATCTTTCCTTTACCACTTCTCTAACAAGGTATTTATCGGCACATTTTATTGCTAAGTCGTTATGCCAATATAGCTTTAACCACTGGAGTTTTTCATTAAAAGTAGTTACATTGTTTAAATCTATCTTTTTTTTCATTGCTTTTTTGTAATGCTTTATAACCAATTTTTTCCGATTGCAAAAACAATAGTTGAAAGCATAATACCAATAACGCATCTTAACATAAAGCTGAAAAAAGAGAGGGATTTTTTTAAAAAGTTTTTTTATTATTCTCATCTATATTTTCCTTCCCTTCATATGTATTTATTGCAGAATATGCAAGACAAATAAACAATTGAAATATAAACAAATTATAGCTTACTGCTACATAATCTAATACAGTAATTAGTAAACTACTAATTAAAAACAAAATAATTAATGAATCCTTTTTCTTGAAGTAACTAAGCAAACTCCTAATTATAATAAAATACATAAAATAATATATGGCTGTTCCTATAATTCCCACATTAACTAATAGCTCAATATAATTATTGTGTGAATAGGTTGAGACATTAGACACCGCAAAATATAACGCACGGTATGTATTAAATCCATATCCAAATATTGGATTTTCTTTAAACCATTCTATTCCGTACTCAATCATTTTCATTCTTTTTAAAGTACTGCTGTCAATTAGTCCTTGCCCGGTAATTTGTGCAAAAAATCCTTCAAGTCTAATTCCCAAAACATTATATAAGACAGGCACTGACATAATTATATAATAACTTAGTAAAACAGAAAATGACACAATACAAAATATAACTATTTTTTTATTTTTTGAGGTAAAGAGGAAAAATAAAGAAACACCTATTAATAAAATAAATAAGGTTTTCCGTGAACCAGTAAATAAACAAATATAGGTCAATAATAAAATGGTTAAGATATAAAATACTTTATAAAACTTTTTGTTGTTTTGTTTTAAAAAAGCAAAACAAGATAGTACTGATAATGATGCAATCAATCCAATTGCATTTGCATTCCACCCTTCACCCAAAGCGCCTCTTCCTATGGCAACCTCTCCTATAAGGGAAATATCAATTGTGAACAAAATATATATAACTGTAATAACTGTCGCAATAACAATAAGCTTTAATATGTCAAATATATCTTCCCGCGTCTTAATAATTAACGAAAGTAACATTAATAATACAAAATCTTTAGCACTTGTTTTTAATTGATTCAAAGTGAAAAATTCATTTATAGACCAGAAATATGATAATAATCCCCATAAATTAAACACCATAAGCCATATAATATATGCGTTTATTTTTATATAGTGCGATTTCAATATATTAGCTATACAAAAAATGGAGTATACTGCCACCGTTCCCCACCATATTAAATTAATTGAGTTTAAGTCCGAATTAAAAGTGAAAACTAATAATAATAAAAGACTTACTTTTAGATTAAGGGGCAATCTTTTTGATTTAATTACATTGTATTGATACATTAGCTTAACTCCTACTTATTATTTTATCTATGTAATTTTCCCACTTAGTCACAATTACATCAACAGCAAGTATTTCCCGTGTATTAATTGCATTTTTCCCCATTTCGTTGGCTTTTTCAGGATTTTCAAGCATATAATTTATGGCATTAATCAGAGCTTCTTTATCGCCAACAGGAATTAATAAGCCATTTGCCTTATTTTCAATTAGCATAGCAGACCCTCCAATTGGAGAATCGGTTGAAATGCAGGGTAGACCTAAGCACATAGCCTCAATTAAAGCATTTGGCATTCCTTCAAAATTAGATGAAAGTATAAATAAGCTACTGTCATTAATTAATTCTAACACATTTTTCTTAGAACCGCAAAGAAAAATTTTTTCACTTAACCCCAATGAGTTTATTAAGCCTTCAAGATAATTTCTTTCTGTTCCTTCACCATAAATATTTAATATATAATCTGGATGCTTTTTTGATATACTGTCAAATGCTTCAATTAACATAGGAATGTTTTTTTGTTCATTAAGTCGATTAACTGCTACAATCTCCTTTTTCCGTTCACCAACAAAATATTCCGGTAACCTTTTTGTATCAATAGGATTGGCAATTACAACACCTATTCTATTTACTTTTCTACCAAAATACTCTTTCATTTGCTGAGTTTGAAGAACATATCCATCTGCTAATAAATAAATTAAATTCCTAATGCCTCTCATTAATTTTTTAGAGGGAGCCATATAAGGATTAATTCGTTCTGATACTATTACTGGTGTTTTTAATCCCAATGAAGAGATAATAGTTTTAATATTATTAGCCCATAAAAAGGATATTACAACATCATATTTTTCATATTTTATTTTTTTCCTCAACTGATAACAATAGTGAAAAAAGTTTTTCCCCAGTATTTTTTTAGAATGAATATTACTGATTTTTACATTGTTTTTTATAAAATATGCAGATTCACTCTGATAATTATTTAATACAATCTCAACTTCATTTCCTTTTTCTGCTAACATATTGGCTAAAATGGACACAACTCTTTCCGCCCCGCCTGACTGCAAAGTCCCAACTGTAAATAATATATTCATTTTTTATCACACTCAACCTCTTCTATATTCAAATTATCCAGAAGCTGCTTCATCACCTTTTCAGGTGTATATTCCTTTGCCTTCAAAATGCAATTTTTCTTCAAAGCAATGACTTCATTTGAGTTTTCCGCCAAATATATGAGCTTCTTTTTTAGATCATCGGTTTTTAAAAAGCTATATATCCATCCATTTATTTCATCATCAACGATTTCGCTATTATATTTCCAATCAGAAGCAAGAACAGGCAATCCAGATGAAAAAGCATCTAATAATGTTCCTGGAAAACCTTCCCCAACATAGTATGTTGGGAACAAAAGTAAAAAGTAATTTTTCAATACTTCAATAGTTTTATCAAAAGGCACTATACCTTTGTAACTAATATACTTGGGCACTTTATCCATAATCTTTTTAAAACTCTTTTTATAATCCATATCTATTTGTCCATAAATATCTAATGTATATACCGTTCTTCCTTTTTCTGTATTGATACTAACTACTGTGTCAATCGCAACTTCAATGCCTTTTTCTTTTGAAACCCTTGAAAATGTACAAAGCTTATAGGGCTCTGTAAAGTTCTGAGGCAACTCACTTTCTTCTAATATATTAAGATGCTTAAAATTAGGAAAAATTAAAACATTATTTAGTCCTTGTTCATTTAGATTTTTTTTCATAGTCTTAGTTTCAACTAATATTGTATTAAAATGTTTTAGAATTTTCAACAACCATTTTTTTTTGCTTAGCATATTAGATAACCATCCGCCAACAACTACATAATGTAATTTTTTGTGAAATAGTTTATTTAATAAAAAAAATAAAGGTGCGAAAACTTTTATTCCATTATGTGCTGGTAAAATAATAATATTATTAGATTTTTTTATAAGTAATACACAATCCATAAATAATTTAAATGGTTTTTTCTTCCAATTATAAGTATCTAAAAAAAGCAAGTCATCTATACCAAGAATACGCAATAATTCATTATACAAAATTTTCGTCTTTATAGTCTGTCCATCTGCACAATTCTTATTGCCACCGAAATGACCGCATATTCCAAATTTTGGCATAATTGAAACCTCCTTTAAGAAAATTAATAAACTTTTATTTTCTTAAAAAATGCTATAATTTGAAAACATTTGTTGAATTAAATATATTTTTAGTATCAAAAACAGTTTTTCCATTTAACTTAATTGCATTTTCCTTTATATGCTTATGTCCGACAAGAATAACAACCATATCCACATCATTTAAAAAGCTGTCAAAATCTAAATACTGATTGTCAACAATTTTCTTATTTATTAAAGGGTCAAAAACTTTTATTCCAAAAGCTAAATGTTCGTCCATTTTTTCAAGTAGTTGTAATGTCGGGCTTTCTCTAACATCATCAACATCTTCTTTATATGTAAGACCATATAGACCTATGCGTTCAACACTTATAATTCCACTTTCTTTCATTATTTTTCTAATTCTTTTCAAAATATATTCGGGCTGATTATCATTAATATTTCTTGCAACAAGAATAATATTAACTAAATCAGGATAGTCCCCAACTAAAAACCATGGGTCAACCGATATGCAATGTCCCCCAACACCGGGACCGGGTTGCAAAATATTTACTCTGGGATGCTTATTAGCAATATTTATTATCTCATAAACATCCATATTATCTCTATGACATATTTGAGCTAATTCATTTGCAAAAGCGATATTTATATCACGGTAGGTATTTTCAACCACCTTTGTCATCTCAGCTATTTTAATATCAGTAACAACTATATCTGCTTTGCAAAATTTTAAATATAGCTCTTTTACCTTTTCGCCAATCTCTTTGCTATCAGCACCAATGGTTCTGCAGTTATATTCAAGCTCATATACCATATTTCCAGGCAAAATTCTCTCAGGGGAATGCACTAAATGAATATCCTCGCCAATTTTGAAACCAGCATTTTCAACAGTAGGACGAACGAATCTATCCATAGTGCAAGGAGAAACAGTTGATTCAATGCACAATATAGCACCTTTATTAGCAACCTTCAAAGCACTTTCAACGGCAGAAATAACATATTTACAATCAATCTTTTTTGTTTCCTTGATGTAAGGCGTAGGTACTGCAATTATGTATATATCTGTTGAAACATATTCATTAGTAAATGTTATACCGTTCTTTAAAGCCTTATTAAAAAGCTCATTAAGACCTTTTTCCTCAAAGGTAAGTTTCCCAGCTTTTAGTGTATCAACAAGTTCCTTATTACAATCTGTTCCTACAACCTCAACTCCACTTGATGCAAACATCAAGGCTGTCGGTAGACCAATATAGCCAAGTCCAATTACATTAATCATTGTTTTTTCCTCCAAAATTAACAAATTATTTTAATCAATTTATCTGTCAAAAGCCTAAAATCATATTCTTCTGCACTTTTCTTTGCATTTTCGCCCATAGCATTTCGTTCTAAATCTGATAGATTATAGATATCAATAATGGCTTTGGCTATACTTTCCGCCGAAGGCTCATCTAAAGTAACACCACAATTATTCTTTTTTACCACATTGTAGTTCATATTAACTGTTATCAACACTGGTCGTCCAACTGCCAAATATTCAAACAATTTATTTTGGCTTCCACCAAAACGCAAGGTTTTTGCATTTTTATAATTCAAAATACTTAAATCACATTTGCTCAATATATATGGAATATACTTTTTCTCTACAAAACCTTTAAAATATACAGTATTCAAGCCATTGACTTTACAATAGTTCTCTAAACTTTCTCTATCATCACCATCACCATACACAAAAATATGAATGCTATTATATCCTTTATCAAAAATAATTTTTGCCGCTTCTACTAAGGAATGCAAATCATTCGCCACTCTTATTGAACCAGTATATACAACTTTAAAACTCGATTCGTTATT
>CAZFQD010000024.1:0-19762 GCA_964520885.1 uncultured Oscillospiraceae bacterium
CGCATTTTTTCAAAAAAGCCTCATTAACCGGTATTGTATATATTTTTTCTTTCACTATCCTTTACCCCTTATCCCTTATCCCTTATCCTTTATCCCTATTATATCATAGAAGGAGATATTTGAAAAGTATGCAAATTTTAAAAAATGACAACTTTGCAGATTTTCAAACAGCCAATTTAGGAATAGACCTATTTAAGACCTTTAATTGTGGCCAATGCTTTAGATGGGAAAAAGTTCAGGACGGTTATTTTGAAGGGGTTGCGTTTAATAAATTTATTAGAGTAAAACAAGAGAAAAATATTCTTTTATTTGAAAATATTTTAAAAAAAGATTTTCAAGAAATTTGGCAAAATTATTTTGATTTAGAAAATAATTATGATAAAATAATAGACAGTTTTAACTGCGATGAAATATTAAAAAAGGTAATTAATTTTAGCAAAGGAATACATATTTTAAAGCAGGATATTTTTGAGGTTATTGTGTCCTTTATTATATCGGCAAATAATAATATTGCAAGAATAAAAAAAATTATTAATCTATTGTGCCAAAACTTTGGCGAAAAAATTAATTATAAAAACAATGTTTATTACTCATTCCCAACAGCAAAGATTTTATCAGAATTATGCTTAAAGGATTTAGATGTTATTCGTGGCGGTTTTCGTTCAAAATATATTTTGGATGCGGCAAAAAAGGTTTATAATGGAGATGTTGACCTTGAAAAAATAACAATACTTTCTAATGAAGAGGCAATAAAAGAACTTATGAAAATTAAGGGAGTTGGCGAAAAGGTAGCACATTGTATTTTGCTTTTTGGTTTAAATAGATATGATGCTTTCCCTAAGGATGTTTGGATAAAACGAATTATGAATAACTGTTATGGTGACTGTGAATGTTCAAGGTTTGGAGAATATGCAGGTGTAGCACAGCAATATTTGTATTTTTATGCTAAAAATAAAATAAAATAAATTTTGGAGGAAAAGAAAAATGTTAGTTTCAGTAAAGGATATGTTAGAGAAGGCCTATAAGGGAGGTTACGCAGTAGCACAAATCAATATCAATAATTTTGAATGGATTAAATCAACATTGCAAGCTGTAGAGGAGATAAAAGCACCAATTATTTTAGGTGTTTCAGAGGGTGCCGCAAAATATATGTGTGGCTTTAATAATGTAGTTGCAATGATTAATGAAACAATGAAAACCTTAAAAATCACAGTGCCTGTTGCAGTTCATTTAGACCATGGCAGTTATGAAGGCTCAAAAGCGGCAATAAAGGCTGGGTTTAGTTCAATAATGTTTGATGGCTCTCATTATCCAATTGAAGAAAATATAGAAAAAACTAAGGAATTAGTTAATATTTGCAATGAAAAGGGCTTATCAATTGAGGCTGAAGTTGGAGCAATTGGTGGCGAGGAAGACGGAGTAATTGGCGGTGGCGAAGTGGCAGACCCTAAGGAATGTAAAATGATTGCAGATTTAGGAGTAACAATTTTAGCTGCCGGAATTGGCAATATTCACGGAAAATACCCTGAAAATTGGCAAGGTTTAAATTTTGATGTTTTAGAACGAACTAATAAAATTACAGGCACAACTCCATTAGTGCTTCACGGAGGAACAGGAATACCGGATGATATGATTAAAAGGGCTATTTCATTAGGTGTTGCAAAAATTAATGTTAATACTGAATGTCAATTATCCTTTGCAAAAGCCACAAGAGAATATATAGAACAAGGCAAAGATTTGCAAGGTAAAGGCTTTGACCCAAGAAAACTTTTAGCACCCGGTTGCGAGGCTATTAAGCAAACTGTTATAGAAAAAGTTCAATTATTTGGCAGTGCAGGCAAAGCATAAATAAGTTAAAAGATGAAAGTTAGCCCTCAGAGAAATCTGAGGGCTAATTTTTTAGAGGAAAGAAATTGTAGATATTTCATTTATTAAATCCAAAAATAAATTGCTCTGTCCCCTATTTTCCATTCTTAACAGTTAATCAATCACATTAGGATTAATAATTAAAACCTCTTTGCAAACAAGTTTTGCATAACTAATCGTGTAAGCTGTTCCACCGTTTGGCTTTCCGTCATATATTGCCAAAACTATGCTCCCGTTATCCACTAAATAGTTGTTGCGTTCATACATACAATAATAAGTATATTCTTTACTAATATATATGACCTCGTTTGCCTTTGATAAAATTTTCTTATATCTTTTCCTGTCTTGACTATTCCATCTATCCGCTTGACCTTCATAAGAAATAACACAAATTAACTCAATTTTATAACCTTGATTTTTTAAGTCAAGGACTATTTCTGCTGAAAAAATATCTGTTCCCAAAGCCATACCCGAAAGAAATCTTGTAACTCCCCTGTTAATTAACTTTAATATTTCTATCCTTAATCGCAATTTTAGCTTATAACAATCCGAATGCTCTTCATCATATCCAAAAGATAAACGGTTTGGTCTATGCCCCGTAAAGGAGCAGGTTTTGATATTCATAATTTTTTACCTCCAATATTAACTGTATATCCTAATAGTATATGTAGACTATTTTAACATATCCTAAAAGGATATACAATACTTATATGAAAAATTTTTGGAGGTACTAAAAAATGATTTTAGATTATAATGCAATTGGACAAAGAGTAAGAAGTTTAAGATTAAAACTTGGCATTACCCAACAAGTTCTTGCTGAGATTTCGGAGCAAACATCAACAAATATATCACATATTGAAAGAGGAAAAACAAAACTTAGCTTACCCACACTTGTAAAAATTGCAAATTCCCTTTCTGTTTCTGTTGATGAATTGCTTTGCGATAGTATTGTTAAGTCAAAAATAGTGTTTCATAATGAAATAGCAAATGAGCTTAAAGATTGTAATGAAAAAGAAATTCGCATAATTGCGGATGTAGTTAAATCTTTAAAATTATCTCTTAGAAAAAAATTATAAATGCTGCTATATTTAAAAATTAAGGGTATATATAATTTTACAATGCATAATTAATGGTATGAAATTAATTATCTTTTTCGTATATTTTACTACTCTACAATAATATTGGCACTAAAAATAGTGTAAATTATATATTTACATATCATTAAAAAAGTGATAAAATAATTAAGTTATGTTAATATATTAACAATTCATTATAGAGGTTTTGGATTTAAAACTAAACTGACCACTGGCCACTGACCACTGACCACTGATAACTGATAACTAATTTAGGGAGGATATAAATAAATGGCAAGAAAAATGAAAACAATGGATGGAAATACTGCCGCCGCTCATGTGGCTTATGCCTATACTGAGGTTGCAGGTATTTATCCGATAACCCCGTCTTCAAATATGGCTGAGTCTGCTGACAAATGGTCGGCTGAGGGCAGAAAAAACATATTTTCACAGCAAGTGCGAGTTGCTGAAATGCAATCAGAGGCTGGAGCATCTGGAACTGTTCACGGTTCGTTAGCGGCTGGTGCTTTAACTACTACATTCACAGCTTCTCAAGGCTTATTATTAATGATACCTAATATGTATAAAATGGCAGGAGAGTTACTACCCGCTGTTATTCACTGCTCAGCAAGAGCGGTGGCAAGCCACGCTTTATCAATTTTTGGCGACCATTCTGATGTTATGGCTTGTCGTCAAACCGGCTTTGCAATGCTTTGTGAGGGTAATGTTCAAGAGGTTATGGATTTATCTGCTGTTGCTCATTTGTCTGCTATTAAGGGTAGAATTCCATTTTTGAATTTCTTTGATGGTTTTCGCACCTCTCATGAGGTGCAAAAAATTGAAAGTTGGGATTATGAACAATTAGCAAAATTAGCCGATATGTCTGCTATTGATGCTTTTCGCAAAAACTGTTTAAACCCTGAAAGACCAGTTCTTAGAGGTTCAGCACAAAACCCTGATATTTTCTTTCAAGCAAGAGAGGCTTGTAATAGTTATTATAATGCTATCCCTTCTGTAGTTGAAGGATATATGAATGAAATTAATGCCGAAATTGGCACTGATTATAAATTATTTAATTATTATGGCGACCAAAATGCTGAATATGTTATTATCGCTATGGGTTCCGTTTGTGATACGATTGAAGAAACTATTGATTATTTGTCAGGTAAAGGCGAAAAGGTTGGTTTGCTAAAAGTTAGATTATATAGACCGTTTTCTATAGAGCATTTCTTAAATCAAATTCCAAAGAGTGTTAAAAAAATTGCTGTTTTAGATAGAACAAAAGAGCCGGGTTCGTTAGGCGAGCCTTTATATCTTGATGTTGTAACAACTATTGCAACTTCTGATTTATGCGGACTCCCAGTAATTGGTGGCAGATACGGATTAGGCTCTAAGGATACTACACCCGCACATATTATTTCAGTTTATAGAAATCTTCAATCGCAAACTCCGATAAAAGGCTTTACAATTAGTATTAATGATGATGTTACAAATCTTTCTCTTGCAATAAATGAAAATCCGGAAACTACTCCAAAAGGAACAGTTTCGTGCAAATTCTGGGGATTAGGCTCGGATGGAACTGTTGGGGCTAATAAAAACTCAATAAAAATTATTGGCGACCATACCGATAAAAAGGTTCAAGCATATTTTGCTTATGACTCTAAAAAGAGTGGTGGAGTTACAATTTCTCATCTTCGTTTTGGAGATAAGCCTATAAAATCAACCTATTATGTATCTAAAGCAGATTTTGTTGCTTGCCATAATCCATCTTATGTTGATAAATATGATATTACTGAAGATTTAAAAGACGGTGCAACATTCTTGCTTAACTGTAATTGGAATTTAGATGAGTTAAACAAGCACCTACCCGCTAAAATGAAAAGAGATTTAGCAAATAAAAAGATTAATTTTTATACAGTTGATGGTATTGGTATAGCAAAGGAATTAGGCTTGGGCAATAGAATTAATATGATTTTGCAATCGGCTTTCTTTAAACTTGCTAATATTATTCCAATTGACGATGCAGTTGTATATATGAAAAAAGCAGTTGTTGATACCTATGGCAAAAAAGGCGAAAAAATCGTTAATATGAACCATATGGCTATTGACAAAGGCTTAGATAACACTCATAAAATAGAAATTCCTGCAAATTGGGCAAATGCAACCGATAACGAAGTTTCTCATAATGTTGAAGGGGATAGACCTGAATTAGTTAAATTCGTTAAAGATGTATTAATGCCAATGAATGCTCAATTAGGCGATAAATTGCCTGTTTCAACATTTGCAAAGTCAGCAGATGGCACATTCCCACAAGGCTCAGCCACTTATGAAAAAAGAGGAGTTGCTGTTGATGTTCCCCAATGGATACCGGATAATTGTATTCAATGTAATCAATGCTCATTTGTTTGTCCTCACGCAGTTGTTAGACCTTATATTCTTAACCAAAACGAAGTTTCTAATGCACCTTCTGGTATGAAAATGAAGCAAATGGTTGGCAAGGGCTGTGAAGGCTATAAGTATGCTCTTTGCATTTCTACTCTTGATTGCACAGGCTGTGGTAGTTGTGTTTCTATTTGTCCTGCTAAGGAAAAGGCTCTTGTAATGAAACCTATAGAAACTGAACTTTCAAATCAAAAATATGCTGATTATGCTGTTCATAAAACAAGTGAAAAGTTTGACATTCCTTTTGCTGTAGAAACTGTTAAGGGTTCTCAGTTTAAGCAACCTTTATTAGAATTCTCGGGTGCTTGTGCCGGCTGTGGCGAAACTCCATATACTAAATTAGTTACTCAATTATTTGGCGATAGAATGTATATTGCAAATGCCACAGGTTGTTCTTCAATTTGGGGCGGTTCTGCTCCTGCTACTCCTTATACTGTTAATAAAAAGGGTTTTGGTCCTGCTTGGGCAAATTCACTATTTGAGGACAATGCAGAGTATGGCTACGGAATGTTTTTAGCCGCAAATCAATTAAGAGAAAGACTTGCTAATTCTTTAAAAGAGATATTAGCACAAAATGATACTCCAATTAAAGTAAAAGATACTATTAATGAATATTTTTCTACCTATAATGATGGCAAAACAAACACTTTAGCTACTGAAAATTTAATTTCTGCATTAACAGGGTTAAACTGTTGTGAAAAATGCAGTGAAATTGCAAAAAAAGTTCTCGCTGATAAAGAATTTCTTGCAAAGAAAAGCATTTGGATATTTGGTGGAGACGGTTGGGCATATGACATTGGCTTTGGCGGATTAGACCATGTTATTGCCTCCGGTGAAGATGTAAATATATTAGTATTAGATACAGAGGTTTATTCAAATACCGGTGGTCAAGCCTCAAAGGCAACTCCTACCGGTAGTGTTGCACAATTTGCGTCTTCGGGCAAAAACACTAAGAAAAAAGATTTGGCCGCTATTGCAATGTCCTATGGCTATGTATATGTTGCTCAAATTGCTATGGGCGCTGATTATAATCAATGTATCAAGGCGATTTCAGAGGCTGAAAGTTATAATGGACCATCAATAGTAATTGCCTATGCTCCTTGCATTAATCACGGTATTAAGAGTGGTATGGGAACTACAATGCAAGAAACTAAGGCGGCTGTTGCGGCTGGCTATTGGAATTTGTTCCGATTTGACCCTCGCTTGGTTGAACAAGGCAAAAATCCATTCACATTGGACAGTAAAGAACCAACAACCTCATATAAAGATTTCATAATGAGTGAGGTTCGTTATAATTCATTAGTTCGCACATTCCCAGAAAGAGCAGAAAAACTATTTGATAGCGCCGAAAAGCAAGCAAAAGAAAAATACGAAATGTTAGAAAGAAAAGTTAAACTTTACGAAAGATAAACAAAAATGTTATAGGGCGACCAATTTGGTCGCCCTTTATTTCATAAAATTATTTCTTAAACTTGATTTTATATATAAAATATGTTACATTAAAAGTATAAAAAGGTGGTAGGATTGTTTTATGAATTATATAGGTTCAAAGTATTCGCTAATAGAATTTTTAAATGAAACAATTAATTTAGTTGTTGGGTCTAATGATGCTGATAACATGGTATTTGCTGATTTATTTGCAGGCACTGGCGTAGTTGGTAGCAATTTTAAGGAAAAAGGCTTTAGAGTAATTGCAAATGATATACAAAATTACAGTTATGTATTAAATAAGCATTATATTGAAAACACCCCACCAATTGATGTAAAAAAATTTGATTACTTATATGAACTTGCCGGGGTTAAGGGTTTCATTTATAAAAACTATTGTGCAGGCTCCGGTTCTGGTAGAAATTATTTTACTGATGAAAACGGAAAAAAATGCGATAGTATAAGAATAGAACTTGAAAAACTTAAAAACTCAAGTGATATTACAGAAAGCGAATACTTTTTCTTATTAGCAAGTTTAATTAATTCAATTGATAAATATGCAAATACCGCCTCAGTTTATGGAGCATTTTTAAAACATATTAAAAAATCTGCTGAAAAAACTTTTAAGTTGGAACTTTTACCTATTATTCCAGGTGATGAGAAAAGCAAAGCATATAATGAAGATATAAATGAATTAATTAAAAAAATTGAAGGTGATATTCTATATCTTGACCCTCCATATAATGAGCGACAATATTGTACAAATTATCATGTTTTAGAAACGATTTCTTTATATGATAACCCACCCCTTTATGGTAAAACCGGTCTCCGTAGTTATGCAAAGCAAAAGAGTGATTTTTGTTCAAAAAAAACAGTAACTTTGGCATTTGAAGATGTAGTAAAAAATGCGAACTTTAACTACATTTTTTTAAGTTATAACAATGAAGGACTTATGCCTTTGGATGTAATAAAAACAATAATGCAAAAATATGGACAATATGAAATTTTCACTAAGGATTACAAAAGATTTAGAGCTGACAAGGTTGAAAATCGCAATCATAAGGCTGAGACAACAACCGAATATTTGCATTGTTTGGTAAAAAGATAGGGGAATAATATGGCAAAATATAATGATTTGGAGATGGAAAATTGGAAGAAATATGAGGATTTATATACTGATACCCTTTGGGTTATAGATAAAAGGGATAATTCAGGTGCACATAAGGGAAGTTATCACGGTAATTTCATTCCACAGATTCCAAATCAATTGTTTAGGCGATACACTAAAAAAGGCGATTATATTTTAGACCCATTTGTTGGTAGTGGGACATCATTAATAGAAGCACAACGACTTGGCAGAAATAGTATTGGTATTGAACTTTTGGAAGAAGTGGCGAAAGAAACACATGAAAGACTTCTTATTGTAAAAAATGAAGAAACAAAAGGTAAGGTTTGCATTGGGGATAGCCGATGTATTGATATGCAAAAAATACTTGAAAGCTTAGAAATAAAAAAAGTGCAATTTGTTATTTTTCATCCTCCTTATTGGGATATTATTAAATTTAGCGATAATTTAAAAGATTTATCAAATTCTTCTACACTTGAAGAGTTCTTGCAAGGTTTTGGTGAGATAATTGATAATGCTTGTAGTGTGCTTGAAAAAAATAGATACTGTTCAGTTGTTATAGGAGATAAATATTCAAATAGCGAAATTGTTCCACTTGGATTTAAATGTATGAATTTATTTTTAGAGCGAGGATTTAAGTTAAAGGCAATTATTATTAAAAATTTTGAAGAAACAAAGGGCAAGGCAAATCAAAAACAAATATGGAGATATAGAGCCTTAGCTAGCGACTTTTACATTTTTAAACACGAATATATTATGGTATTCAAAAAAATAAAATAAATCTAAAGATTTTATTTCTTTGGATTTTTGAATTATTTTTATTGTGAAAATTTAAGATGCCTTTTAAACTCAATTGGGTCATACCAATAGCAACCCTCACAACCCATTTCACTTTTGTCGTGAAGTTTAACTCCCTTGTAGTATGACATTGGATAACCAAGCAGTTTGGCATCATAACGAATACCGGTTCTGCGACATTCTTTGCAGAATTGGCATTTTGCATCGTTTGCAGCTTTGCTAAGCGGTTGAAAATCAGATAGTTTTTGATTATTACCTGTCATAATACGGTCATCATTTTTCATTCCGTTTTTATGGTCAACTTCCGGATTTGAAGTGCCAAGAATAACACATCGTTGTTTTTTGATAGTTTGCTTAATTTGTATTGCAATAGCCTGAGAATGCTTATTATCATTAAGTCCATTTAAACGAATGCGGTCAATTCCATTACCGACTGTAATTTTTTTATCAAACTCTATAATATAATTTTTTGCAAGAGTAGATTCTTTTCTAGCCCAAGAAGCACCATTGCCAAATTTAAGACTTGCGTATGTTCCAACAAATTCAGATATATTTACCCAACGGCTCGTGCCATTTTTATCAGGAAGAGCCAATTCTAAAAATAGAGAGGTTTTTGTTTTGCTCATTTCATTCAATCCCTTCAAATAGTTTTGATAATTTTATTTCTAAACCGTTTGCAATTTTTTCAAGATTGACTATTGAGATATTGCGTTTCCCCATTTCAACACTTGCGTAATAAGTTCTGTCCATTCCAATTTTCAGTGCGAATTTTTCCTGACTAAGACCTGTTTGTTTTCTCAATTCACGAATACATTGACCAATTTTTATTGTAATCATTTACATTCCCCCTCAATATATTTTATAAGTAAACGGTATATATGACAACTGTATATAAGCAACAATTATTAGGTTGAAAAAAGAAAGAGTAAAACAAATTGAAACTGAAATTTTTAATACTGACGATAACCCACCAATAGATGACGATTTATTTGGATAAAAATGATATATAAATTTTGTTAATACAGTTGCAAAATGCAACAAGGACAAGGTAGCTGTTTAAGATAATACTATTATTAGTATTTCATTTATTAATTATTTGTGCCTTTATACATCTAAATGTATGTTTATACATTTAGATGTATTGTTTATTTTATATAAAACCCTAGTAAATAGCCAATTATATGTGTTAATATGTAATAAAAATAATAAAAAAAATTATTTTTGCATAAGTGTTGCATATTTATAAATATTAGTGTATAATATCACCAAATCATTGTATAAAGGAGAAATATACTATGGAAAAGATTAAAAAAGTTGTGCTTGCATATTCCGGCGGACTTGATACTTCAATTATTATTCCTTGGCTAAAAGAAAATTACGATGGATGTGAGGTTATTGCTGTTGCGGCTGATGTTGGGCAAGGCAAGGAACTTGAAGGTTTAAGAGAAAAAGCTATTAAAACAGGTGCATCTAAAATATATATTGAGGATTTAACTGACGAATTTGTTAACGATTTTATTTTCCCCACTTTAAAGGCAGGAGCGAAATATGAGGACAAATATTTATTGGGAACATCTTTTGCAAGACCTGTTATTGCTAAGCGAATAGTTGAAATTGCAAAAAAAGAGGGTGCTGATGCTATTGCACACGGTTGCACCGGCAAAGGAAATGACCAAGTTCGTTTTGAACTTACAATAAAAGCCTTTGCACCTGAAATGAAAATCATTGCTCCTTGGAGGATTTGGGATTTAAAATCAAGGGAAGATGAAATTGAATATGCAAACGCAAGAAATATCCCAATACCTATTACTAAGGAAACTAACTATTCAAAGGACAAAAACATCTGGCATTTATCTCACGAGGGTTTAGACCTTGAAAATCCTGCAAACGAGCCAAATTACGATAAAATTTTAGAATTAGGCGTTTCCCCTGAAAAAGCACCAGATAAAGCAACTTATATTACAATTGACTTTGAAAAGGGTATACCCGTTTCTTTAGACGGTGTAAAAATGAATGGCGTTGAATTAATAAAGAAATTAAATGTCATTGGCGGAGCAAATGGTATTGGAATACTTGATTTAGTGGAAAATCGCTTGGTTGGTATGAAATCCCGTGGCGTTTATGAAACTCCGGGTGGAGCAATTTTATACTATGCTCACGAGGCATTAGAAACTCTTTGTCTTGATAAAGATACAATGCATTATAAACACCAAACTGCTATTCGTTTTGCACAACTTGTGTATAACGGGCAATGGTTTACTTCATTAAGAGAAGCACTTTCTGCCTTTGTGGACAGCACTCAACAAACAGTTACAGGGCAAGTAAAATTAAAATTATATAAAGGAAACATTATCACAGCAGGTATTACCTCAAAATATTCATTATATGATGAAGAAATTGCAACCTTTGAAGCAGATGAAGTTTATAATCAAAAGGATAGTGAGGGCTTTGTAAATTTATTTGGTTTGCCAATAAAGGTCAAAGCACTTGTGGACAAGAAAAACAAAAAGTAATGTCAAATGGAGAAAGGAAGAATTTTTATGAAACTTTGGGCTGGACGATTTCAAAAGGATACTGACAAAAAGGTAAATGACTTTAATTCATCTATCTCCTTTGATATGCGATTGTATAAAGAGGATATAAAGGGCAGTATTGCTCATAGCACAATGCTTTGTATGTGCAACATCATTTCAAAAGAGGAAAAAGACCAAATTGTAAATGGCCTTAATGGAATTTTAGAGGATATTGAAAACGGCAAATTGGAATTTGACTTAAATGCTGAAGATATCCATATGTTTATAGAAGAGGTTTTAACCAAAAGGATAGGCTCAGCAGGAAAAAAACTGCACACTGCAAGGAGCAGGAATGACCAAGTTGCACTTGATATTCGTATGTATTTAAAAAAAGAAATTAAAGAAATAGTTAAACTGATTATAGACCTTGAAAAAGTGATTTTAGCAAAAGCAGAAAAAAATAAGGAAACAATAATGCCGGGCTATACTCATCTTCAAAGGGCACAACCTACAACCTTTGCACATTATATTTTGGCTTATTCTGTGATGCTTAAAAGGGATATTGACCGTTTAAATGATTGCTATAAAAGGATGGACGAGATGCCTTTGGGAAGCGGAGCATTAGCCACTACTACCTATCCAATTGACCGCAATATTACAAAGGAATTGTTGGGCTTTTCAAAAATTACTGAAAATTCCATTGATAGTGTTTCAGATAGGGATTTTGTTATAGAACTTTGTAGTTGTCTTTCAATATTAATGATGCATTTATCAAGGTTTTCAGAGGAGATTATTTTATGGTGCAGTAGTGAGTTTTCATTTATTGAATTAGATGATGCTTATTCAACAGGCTCTTCAATAATGCCACAAAAGAAAAATCCGGATGTTGCTGAGCTGGTTCGGGGCAAAGCAGGTAGGGTTTATGGTAGTTTAATAACATTATTAACCGTTATGAAATCGCTCCCCCTTGCCTATAACAAGGATATGCAGGAGGACAAGCAGGCTATATTTGACGCTGTGGACACTATTAAAATGTGCCTCTCGGTATTTGCTCCAATGTTTGAAACTATAACTGTTAACGCAAAAAATATGAGTAAAGCGGCTTGTGGTGGTTTTATAAATGCTACTGATTGTGCCGATTATTTAGTAAAAAAAGGGATGCCTTTTAGGGATGCTTATAAAATTGTTGGTAAAATAATAAATTATTGTATTGAAAATGATAAATATTTAGAAAGTCTTTCGCAAGATGAATTTAAATCATTTAGCAATGAATTTGATAATACAATTTATGAGGCAATTTCACTAATAACTTGTGTAAATGAAAGAAAAGTTGAGGGCGGACCTTCAATTGTTTCAGTGCAAAAGCAAATAAAAGATTTAAAGGAATTTATTAAGTTGAAAGTGGAAAGTTGAAAGTGGAAAGTTGTCATTGCAAAGCCGACACCGCAGTGTCGTCCTGAGGCGTATCCCGCCGAAGGAGCCCGTGGCAATCTCATTTTTAATTAGGAATTAGAAATTAGGAATTTGGAATGAGGAATGAGCCTATGAAATACAAAGTATTTGTTGACGGTAGTGAAGGAACTACCGGTTTAAAAATAAATGAGCAGTTGGCACTGCTTAATAATATTGAAATTTTGAGCATTGATATTGATAAAAGGAAAGATATTAATGCAAGGAAAGAGTTATTAAACAGTGCTGATATAGCTTTTCTTTGCTTGCCTGATACTGCTTCAATAGAGGCTGTTTCCTTAGTAGAAAATCCGAAAACCGTTATAATTGATGCTTCGGTTGCATTTAGGACTAATAGCAATTGGGCTTATGGTTTGCCTGAGATTAGCAAACAGCATAAAGAAAAAATTATGAATTCAAAAAGAATAGCTGTGCCGGGTTGCCACGCTACCGGTTTTACCACTGCTGTTTATCCGCTTATTGCAAATGGCTTTATTGATAAAGATTATCCTATTTCCTGCCAATCAATTACCGGTTATAGTGGAGGTGGCAAAAGCTTAATTGCACGGTTTGAAGACAGAGAGGATAAAACAAGTTTAAAAAGCCCTCAATTTTATGCTTTGGGGCTATCTCATAAACATTTACCTGAAATGCAAATAATTAATGGTCTTACCTATAAGCCTTTGTTTACTCCAATAGTAGGCGATTTTTTTAGGGGTATGTGCGTTGCAATTCCTTTACACAAAAGGCTTATGAAAAAAAACATTTCACAAAAAGAACTTTTGGAATTTTATAAAGAATATTATCAAGACCAAAAAAATATAAATGTTTTTTCGGCAGAAAACGAACAACTTTTAGACAATGGCTTTTTAGATGCAACAAAATGCAACAATACTAACAATTTAGATATTTGTGTTTTTTCAAATGACCAGCATTTTTTAGTTATTTCAAGGCTTGACAATTTGGGAAAAGGGGCATCGGGAGCCGCTGTTCAATGTATGGAATTAGCGGTTAGAAATTAGAAGTTAGAGGTTAGAAAAGGAGCAAACAGGAATGAATGATAATAAATATACAATTTTTAAGGGCAATGTTACATTTCCAAAGGGTTTTTTGGTATCAGGTGTCTATTGCGGAATTAGAAAAAATATAAATAAATTAGATTTAGCACTTATATATTCACAAAAAGAATGCAACAGTGCCGCAGTTTACACTAAAAATTTAGTTAAGGGTGCTCCTATTTATGTTACAATGGAAAGCCTTAAAAACGGCAAAGCAAAGGCAGTTATATGCAATAGCGGTAACGCTAACACTTGTAATGCTGATGGAATAGAAGTGGCAAATAAGACCTGCTTAGCATTAGCAAAAGAATTAAATATTAATGCTAATGATATAATTATTGCTTCAACCGGAGTTATAGGTCAGCCTTTAAATGCAGATACAATTATTAGTGGAATTCCCTCATTAGTTTCCAATTTATCAATCAATGGTGGGCATTTGGTGGCACAAGCAATTATGACTACAGATTTAGTAAAAAAGGAAATTGCAATTTCCTTTAAAATAGGGCAAAAGGAAGTTCGCATAGGCGGAATTGCAAAGGGTAGTGGAATGATTAACCCAAATATGGCTACAATGCTTTCCTTCATTACTACTGATATTGCAATTAGCAGTCCCTTTTTGCAAAAAGCACTTATTGCTTCAACAGAAAACACATATAATATGGTTAGTGTGGATGGTGATACAAGCACAAATGATATGGTAAGCATTATGGCAAATGGTTTAGCTGAAAATGAAGAAATTACCAAAGAAGACGAGAATTATTTTGCCTTTTTATCTGCTTTGAACTTTGTTAATTCCTATTTGTGCAAATGTATAGCAAAGGATGGCGAGGGTGCAACTAAACTGCTTACCTGCATTGTAGAAAATGCACCTGATTTAGAAACTGCAAAATTATGTTCAAAAGCAGTAATTTCTTCAAGCCTTGTTAAAACTGCTATGTTTGGCTCTGATGCTAATTGGGGACGAATTCTTTGTGCAATAGGTTATTCAAAATGTGATATAGATATTAACAAGGTGGATATTTCCTTTAAATCTAAAAACGGGCAAATATTAGTTTGCCAAAATAGTGTAGGCGTAAATTTTGATGAAATCAAGGCAAAGGATATTTTAATAAGCGATGAAATAGACATTTTAATTGATTTAAAACAAGGAAAAGAATTAGCAACTGCATGGGGCTGTGATTTAACTTATGATTATGTGAAAATAAATGGAGACTACAGGACATAAGTTGAAAGTTGAAAGTGGAAAGTGGAAAGTGGAAAGTGGAAAGTGGAAAATTAAGAGAAAACGAGAGTGATTAAATTGACATTAAAAGAAAAATCGGCATTATTGGTGCAAGCTTTGCCTTATATTCAAACATATTCGGGTAAAACTATTGTTATTAAGTATGGTGGCAATGCTATGATTAACGAGGAGTTAAAAGCGGCTGTTATTTCCGATATTGTTTTGCTTACTTGTGTTGGAATTAAGGTTGTGTTAGTGCATGGTGGCGGACCTGAAATTAGCGATATGCTAACTAAAATCGGCAAGCAAAGCAAGTTTATTAATGGGTTACGATATACCGATGAACAAGACATTGATATTGTTCAAATGGTGCTTTGTGGTAAGATAAACAAGGATTTAGTTGCCAAAATTCAAAATGCCGGTGGCAAGGCTGTTGGCATTTGTGGTTTAGACGGTGGACTATTAAAAGCAAAAAAATTATTGGAAAACGGAGTTGATTATGGCTTTGTTGGGGATATTACTCATGTAAACACTGAAATTATTGCAAATATCACTGATAAAGCAAATATTCCTGTTATTGCTACTATTGCAGGTGGCAAAAATGGAGAGGTTTATAATATTAATGCAGATACAGCCGCATCCAAAATTGCCTCTGCTTTAAAGGCAGAAAGGCTATTAACCTTAACCGATGTTGTTGGAGTATTAAAAAATCCCAATGATGAAAGCTCCTTAATTAAACAAATAAACATTTCAGAAGTTCCTAACCTAATAAAAGAAGGAGTAATTTCTGGTGGAATGAAACCAAAAGTTGATTGTTGCGTTGAGGCTATTCGTCAAGGAGTTAAAAGTGCTGTCATTGTTGACGGCAGAGTTCCCCATTCAATATTAATAGAAATGTTTTCAGATGAAGGCTCGGGAACAATGATAGTTTAGTATAAACTATCATAGTTCCAATGTAGAATGTAGAATGTAGAATTTAGGAGTGTTAATTATGTCATCACAAGAATTAATAAATAAAGAAAGCAAGTTTATTATGGATACCTTTGCTCGTTATCCTTTAGTAATTGAAAAGGGTTTTGGTGCTTTGCTTTATGATTGCGAAGGAAAGGAATATATAGATTTTAGTAGTGGTATTGGTGTTAATTGCTTGGGCAGTGGTGATGAAGAGTGGGCTAATGCAATTTATACACAAGCTAAAAATTTAGGTCATATTTCTAACCTTTATTACAATTCAAATATGATAAATCTCGCCGAAGTTTTAACAAGTAAAACTAAAATGTCAAAAGCGTTTTTTGCAAACAGTGGTGCCGAAGCAAACGAAGGGGCTATTAAGTTAGCAAGGAAATATAGTTTCCAAAAGTATGGTAAATTCCGTTCAAATATTATTTGCCTTAATAATTCCTTTCACGGACGAACAATTACAACCTTAGCGGCAACAGGGCAACAAGCCCTTCATAAATTCTTTTATCCCTTTACAAAAGGTTTTTTCTTTGCAAATGCTAACGACATTGAAAGTGTTAAGAAACTAATTGATAAGTCAATTTGTGCAATTATGATTGAATTAATTCAAGGCGAAGGTGGAATTTTCCCATTAGAAAAGGAATTTGTAGCACAGGTTAAACAGCTTTGCGTTGATAATGACATATTATTAATTATTGACGAAATTCAAACAGGCATTGGTAGGACAGGTGCATTTTTAGCAAGCGAATATTATGAAGTTAAAGCAGATATAATAACATTGGCTAAAGGTTTAGGTGGCGGATTGCCAATTGGTGCATTTTTGTGCAATGAAACACTTGAAAAAGTACTTGATAAAGGCTCTCACGGTTCAACCTTTGGTGCTAATCCCATTTGTTGTGCCGGAGCTTTGGTTGTTTTAAATAGGCTTGATAATAAATTATTAGATGAAGTTTTAGCAAAGGGCGAATATATGAAAAATAAGTTATTGGCTATGAAAGGTGTTTTAGATGTTCGTGGCAAAGGTCTTATGCTGGGCTTTGATATTGAAGGAATTGGAGCCAAACCATTTACAATGAAATTATTAGAAAAAGGGTTATTGGCAATTACAGCAAATACAGCAGTTCGTTTAATGCCACCTCTAATTATAGGTTATAAAGAAATTGATAAAGGATTGAAAATCATTGAAGATACATTGAAGGAGTGCTCACAATGAAAAAAGATTTGCTTAAAATGTTAGATTTGTCCAAGTCGGATATTCAGAAAATATTAAACCTTGCCGACCAGCTTAAATATGAACAAGAAAGAGGAATGATTCACACAAGGAATTTACAGGGGAAAACTTTGGGAATGATTTTTCAAAAATCCTCTACAAGAACACGCGTTTCCTTTGAAATTGGTATGTTTCAATTAGGCGGGCATGCTTTATTTTTAAGCCATCAAGATATACAACTCGGCAGAGGGGAAAGCATAGAGGATACAGCAAGGACATTAAGCCGTTATGTTGATGGTATAATGATTAGAACTTTTGCTCAAGAGGATGTTGAAAACTTAGCAAAATACGCATCTGTTCCAATAATTAATGGCTTAACAGATTTTTCTCATCCTTGTCAAGTTTTAGCCGATTTAATGACCATTCGTGAACACAAATCCAAATTAGAAGGTTTAAAAATGTGTTATATAGGCGATGGTAACAATATGGCAAATTCTCTAATTGTAGGTTGCTTAAAAATGGGTATGGCGGTTTCTATTGCTTGTCCTAAGGGTTATGAACCACATAATGATATTTTACAATTCGTAAATGAGCATAAGGCTAAAGGAACATCTTTTTTACTAACAGATGATGTAGAATTAGCGGCAGAAAACGCCGATGTTATAATAACTGATGTATGGGCAAGTATGGGACAAGAGCAAGAAACTGAAAAAAGAAAGAAAGATTTTAAAGGCTTTCAAATTAATAGCGAACTTTTAAAGAAAGCCAAAAAGGATTGTATGGTGCAACATTGCCTGCCTGCTCATAAGGGCGAAGAAATAACTGCTGAGGTATTTGAGCAACATCAAAACGAAATATTTGATGAGGCAGAAAACAGGCTTCATATTCAAAAAGCTATAATGGTGCTACTTATGGAAGACAAGGAATAACGCAAAGCGTTATTCATAATTAATTGTAGCCAGCGGTTTTAACCGTTCCGCCTTAAATGAACAACGAACAGCGAACAGTGAAGAATGTCGGTATCAAAGCCATATTCTTTAATTCTCTAACTTCTAACATCTATTCTCTAACTACTAAAAGGTCATTCTGAACAAAGTGAAGAATCTCATTTTGACTTTCCATTTTCCATTTTCAACTTTCCACTTTATTAACTATCCAAAGTCGTGCCTATTTCCTGCGTTAATTTTACTTTCCTCAAAAAGACATACTATTTTTTCAATACATTCAAAATCTGAAAGGCTGTCATCTTGTATGACGGTCTTTGTTTTGTCCAAAAGTATGTAGCACTCATTTTGCGTAAATTTTTCAATATCAAAGCTAAAATTCTTAAAATCAACCGATATTTTATCTTCCTTTAAAATATTAATTAATAACTCTTTGTATAAGTCCATTATTATCACCTCTCATAAAACTAAATTTTTTCAAAATGTTATATTTAGTCATCATTAGGGTAATAATATCAAAATTATATGCTATTGTCAATAGTAATCATTAGACTAATATTGAGAGGGTTAAAATGAAAATATATAATTTTGAAGGAAAAAGAAATATTATTGGTTCGAGAGTGAATAAAGCCAGAATCAAACTGGGTTTGTCACAAAATGAATTGGCGGCTAAACTTCAAGTTGAGGGTGTGCAATTAGAACAAAAATCTATAAGCAGAATTGAGGTCGGCGAAAGATTTGTTGCCGATTATGAATTGTTGATGTTAGCAAACATTTTAAAGGTTGATGTGAAATGGTTACTAACAGGTAAAACTAATTGATTAACTTTAAGAGTGTATAATCCAAAATAGAAAAATAATAAGTGGAGGAAAGTAAAATGAGCATTGATGATAATAGATTTAATGAAGTAAAAAAAGAGTACCTTGATTTATTGAATGCCAATAGTATAAATTATGATGAGGAAAAAGCAAAAAAAATGAAAGAAGCCCTTAAATGTGCACTTGATATTAGAAAATTTGAAATAGAACTTTATTGGAAGAGAGCTACATATTTTTGGGCTTTTATTGGCGTAATATTTTTTGCTTATTTTTCATTATATAATATAGACAGTTCAATAAATTACAAACCTATGTATGCTCTGGGCATTTCAATTGTTGGTTTTATATTTTCATTTTGTTGGTACTTGGTTAATAGAGGAAGTAAATTTTGGCAAGAAAATTGGGAAATGCATGTTGATTTTTTAGAGGATGAAATAATGGGTTCTTTATATAGAGTAGTAAAAAATCCAGAAAGCTACAAATGGCACAAGTTACTTGATGGCTATTCAAGTTCAGTTTCAAAAATTAATCAATTTTTAAGTTTAGTAATTACATCAGTTTGGATAATATTAATTTATGTTTCTATATACCAATTCACAGTAGTTAATTTTGAAATAAAAATTAATTTACCAATTATTCTAGCATTTTTTATGACATTTATTATATTATTTATTATTATATTTTTATTCATTAAAACTACAAGTTCTCTAAAATCAAAGGAGAATCCAAAACATTTTATTAAAAGAGATTTTAATAAAAATAATTAAGTTTTATTATATCTTGATGTTAGCTTTTTGTATTATTTTGAGGTGACTAACTATTAAAAGTCAAGCATTTTTTAAAAATTTTTAAGCA
>CAZFQD010000025.1:0-19393 GCA_964520885.1 uncultured Oscillospiraceae bacterium
GTACGGTGGTGTGAGAGGTCGGGAAAATTATTTAATTTTCCCTCCTACTCGATTTTATTTTTTTCTTCTAAAATATTTTTCTCATTTAATAATTGCTCAATATATTCTTCCAATGTAATTCCTAAACTCATTATTGTTTTAGCATTTTCAATACCCACATATCTAAAATGCCAAGGCTCATACATTATCCCTGTTATATCAGTTTTGTTTTTTGGGTATCTTAATATAAATCCATAATTCGCACAATTTTTATACAACCATTTATAAGTTGCAGTTTTTTCTTCAACCTCAGGCACTAATGAACTCACTGACTTTTCAACAATATCTAAAGACATACCATATTGATGTTCACTTGTACCCGGAGGGGCGACAATTTTACCTGCTTCAATAGTAGCAGTAGCATTATCATTATCATATTTCGGAAGTAAATTATTAATTTTATTTTCATATAGTGTTTTTTGAACATTATAGGAACGATAAGCTGATTGAATATATAAATTTATATTCGCTTTTTTACCATCAGATAACATTTTATTTAAATCATTTAAAATTCTTTTATCAACTTGTTTATTCAAATTATTTATAGTTATTAATTCGGGTAAATAATTTGAATTCAATGGTAATTCTTTTGTTATTAATCTTAATAATGGGTCATCAAGTTTATTATCAATTTCCTTAATTTGCCGTGCTATTTCATCATTACTTATTGATGAAGTATTAGATATGCTACTACTTATGTTATTATTAATATTTGAATTAAAATCTTTTTGGTTGTTTTTGTTTTTAATAAATATCATAAATATTGAAATAATTATAATTAGAATAATTATAATTATATAAAAAAATAATTTTTTTTCAATTCCTTTATGTTTCATTTTTGCTCCTTAAATATTTATATTTAATTTATTTTATAATAAAAAAGAAATAATATCAATAACAATTATAAAATATTTTTTTTGCTATTGAATAATAATTAATAGTTGATATAATAAAGTAAAAAATGGAGATAAAAAGATGGCGATTTTTAATTTTACAGTTCCTTGTCTTTTTGGATTAGAAGGTATTGTAGGCGATGAACTAAGATTTATGGATTTAGAAGGTGTGGAAGTTTTTGATGGTAGGGTGTTATTTAAAGGTGATTATAGTGCATTAGCTAGGGCAAATATTCGTCTTCGCTGTGGCGAAAGAGTTTTGCTAAATGTTGGAGAATTCTTTTCATATACTTATGATGAACTATTTGAAAGAGTTAAATCACTACCTTGGGAAAACTATATTGGAATAAACGATGCCTTTCCTGTAAAAGGTTATAGCTTAAAATCCAAACTTTTTAGTGTTCCAGATTTGCAAGCAATTATAAAAAAGGCAGTAGTTGAACGCCTTAAAGAAAAGTATCACATAAGTTGGTTTGAGGAAACGGGGACTAAAAAACAAATTCAGTTTTCGCTTATGAAGAATGTTTTAACAGTTATGCTGGATACTTCGGGAATAGGGCTTCATAAACGAGGTTATAGGGAGATTTCAAACACTGCACCACTTAGAGAAACATTAGCGAGTGCTATAATATCACTTTCAAGATTTAAAAATGGCGAAACATTAATTGACCCCTTTTGTGGTTCTGGAACAATTCCAATTGAAGCGGCATTATATGCTACTAAAACAGCTCCCGGATTAAAAAGAAGTTTTAGTGCTGAGGCATGGGAAGAAATAACTAAGGGAGTATGGAAAAACGAACGAGAATATGCAAAAGCATTAATTAAAAAACCGGATATTCAAATATTAGCTTCTGATATTGATATTAGTGCAGTAGAGTTAACAAAAGAAAATTCAAAAAAAGCAGGAATAAGTGAATATATTTCTTCTTCTTTAATTGATGTGAAAAATATTAAGCAAGTTGAAGGAAGTAAAGGTGTTATTATTTGCAATCCGCCTTATGGTGAAAGAATGATGGAGCAAAAAGAAGCAGAAACCTTATATTCTGATATGGGGAAAGTGTTTAATAATTTTATTGATTATAGGTATTATATTTTAACTTCTCATGAGGATTTTGAAAGACAATTTGGCAAAAGAGCAGATAAAAATAGAAAACTATATAATGGAATGATTAAATGCTATTTATTTCAATATTTTAAGTGAGGTTTTAACTTATGAAGCATATTTTTATCATTAATCCTGTTGCGGGAAAAAGAGATATTTCAATAGAATTATCTCAAAAAATAAAGCAATGCTTTAAAAATCTTAATGAGAAATACGAGATATTTATTACAAAATACAAAGGAAATGCAAAAGAAATAGCACAAAATGAGTGCAAAAACAATGATTTTTGCAGAATTTATTCAATTGGCGGTGATGGAACTTTAAATGAAATAGTTGAAGGAGTATATGAGTTTTCAAATTGTGCTATTGGAATTTATCCTTGTGGAACAGGCAATGACTTCATTAAGAATTTTGAAAATTATAATACTTTACCGAAAATTGAACAATTAATTAATGGGGATATAATAGAATGTGATTTAATAAAAGCAAATGATAAAGTTGGAATTAATGTTTGCAGTATAGGATTTGATGCAGAAATTGCAAGGAATGTTTCACGGTTCAAAAGATTTTTTAGTGGAAACTTAGCATATAAATTATCCCTCGCTTTTTGCTTTTTAACTAAAACTAAATTTAATTTATCAATTAATATTGATGATAGCTATGAAATGAATAGTAAATTTATTTTTGCAGTAGCAGCAAATGGTGCATATTATGGTGGGGGATTCAATCCTGCACCTATGGCTTTAGTTAATGATAGACAGCTTGATTTTGTTCTAATCAAAGCAGTTTCACGGCTTCAAATACTATCTTTAGTAAAAAAATATAAAAACGGAACTCATATTAATAGAAAAGATATTGTAAAATACATAAATGGCAAAAAAATGAATGTTAAATCGGAAACTAATATATTCTACAATGTTGATGGTGAAGTTTTTAGTGCTAAACAAGTAGAATTTCAAATAATTCCAAATAAAATTAAAATTATTTTACCTTGTAGATTAATAAAAAAATAATTTATTTTATTACTAAATTTAGTCAATTTGCCTATTGCATTATTACCAATACAATATTATTATATAATGTAGTTAGCACTCTAACAATAAGAGTGCTAAAAAAACCAAAAATATATATATTTTTAAAGGAGGAAAAAGCATGAATATTAAACCATTGGCTGACAGAGTAGTTATTAAAATGGTTGAAACTGATGAGACTACTAAAAGCGGTATTATTTTAACTGGCTCTGCAAAAGAAAAGCCGCAAATTGCTGAAGTAATTGCAGTTGGACCAGGTGGTAATGTTGAGGGTAAGGACATTGTAATGTATGTTAAAGTAGGAGATAAGGTTATTACAAGTAAGTATTCTGGAACAGAAGTTAAGGTCTTAGATAATGAATTTATCATAGTAAAACAGGGCGATATTTTAGCAATTGTTGATTAATTAAAAGGAGGAACAAATATATGTCGAAAGAAATTATTTACGGAGAAGATGCAAGAAAAGCACTTCAAAGAGGTGTTGATAAACTTGCCGATACAGTTAAAATTACTTTAGGTCCTAAGGGAAGAAATGTTGTTCTTGATAAAAAATTTGGTGCACCTTTAATTACTAATGATGGTGTTACAATAGCAAAAGAAATTGAACTTGAGGATGCATTTGAAAATATGGGTGCACAACTTGTTAAAGAGGTTGCAACCAAAACAAATGATGTAGCAGGTGATGGAACTACTACCGCTACTCTTTTAGCACAAGCTATGATTAGAGAGGGTATGAAAAATGTTGTCGCTGGAGCAAACCCTATGGTTATAAAAAAGGGAATATCAAAGGCTGTTGAAATAGCAGTTGATTCAATTATTAAAAATTCTAAAAAAATAAATGGAACAGAAGATATTGCAAGAGTTGCTACTATTGCGGCTAGTGATTCATTTATAGGTACCTTAATTGCACAAGCGATGGAAAAAGTTTCTGCAGACGGTGTTATCACAGTAGAAGAATCAAAAACTGCTGAAACCTTTAGCGAAGTTGTTGAAGGAATGCAATTTGACCGTGGTTATATATCCCCATATATGATTACAGATGCAGATAAAATGGAAGCAGTAATTGATGATGCTTATATTTTAATTACTGATAAGAAAGTTACTAATATTCAAGATATATTACCTGTTCTTGAAGAAATAGTTAAGTCTGGCAAAAAACTCGTTATTATTGCTGAGGATATTGAGGGAGAAGCATTAGCAACATTATTGGTTAATAAGTTAAGAGGAACATTTATTTGTGTTGCTGTTAAAGCTCCCGGTTTTGGCGATAGACGCAAGGAAATGTTAAGAGATATAGCCATTTTAACAAGTGGAGAGGTTATTTCAGATGAATTGGGCTTAGAACTTAAAAATACAACTATTGAATCTTTAGGTAAAGCAAGACAAGTAATAATTCAAAAAGAAAATACAATTATTGTTGATGGTGCTGGCAAATCGGTAGATATTGCCGCAAGAATTGGACAAATTAAGTCAGCTATTGAAGTTACAACCTCTGATTTTGATAAAGAAAAACTTCAAGAGAGATTAGCAAAATTATCTGGTGGAGTAGCAGTTATTAAAGTTGGTGCCGCTACCGAAACTGAGATGAAGGAAAAGAAACATAGAATTGAAGATGCTTTAGCCGCTACAAAAGCCGCTATTGAAGAAGGTATTGTTGCGGGTGGTGGAACAGCATTTATTAATGCGGCAGTTGAAGTTGAAAAATTAGTTAGTAAATTAGATGGTGACGAAAAAACAGGAGCTAAAATTGTGTTAAAAGCTCTTGAAGAGCCAGTTCGTCAAATAGCTAAAAATGCAGGAAATGATGGCTCGGTTATTCTTGATAAAATTAAAGCTTCAAACGATAAAGATTTTGGTTTTGATGCTTATAATGAGAAATATTGCAATATGATAGAGGTTGGAATTGTTGACCCTGCTAAAGTTACACGATATGCTTTGCAAAATGCGGCTTCAGTTGCGGCTATGATTTTAACAACAGAATCCTTAGTAGCTGATAAAAAGGAAAAGGATGCTCCAATGTCTGCACCTGGTGGCGGAATGGGCGGAATGGGCGGAATGTACTAATTTAGAAGTTAGAGGTTAGAAATTAGGAGTTAGAAAAGAGGATGAATTTTTAATTCATCCTCTCAGATTGAAGACAAAGTCTTCAATCTAGTTGGCTGTCGAGAAATGTGCAGAATTTGACCAAATTAAATTCGTCGTCGTATAAAGATACGATAGAGTTTGATTTGGTCAAAAGCCACAAAAACGATACTCCTGTGCGGTTTTTCAAAAATAATTATTGTTAGTTTGCTTTACTCTTTGGTTTTTAAAAAACTTAATTCATAATTATGTCGTGGCGGTTATGTGCGTTTGTCGACAGTCTAAGAGGATGAATTTTTAATTCATCCTCTTTTAAAGTATATTGTTAATTGAGATTTGATCAGAATAATATAGGTGATTTATCATATCTTTTAGAGCATTGCTTTCTGCTAAAAATTCTTCTTTTGTTTCAATAGTGCATAAATTAGATAATCTTTTTGATAAAATTCTTATTTCATCTAATTCACTATGCCTAACTATAGTTGAAAAATAGCTCTCATACTTTTTATATTCTTTTTCAAAAAGATATATTTCATCAATGCCTTCTTTAAAGTTATTGTTTTGGACTTTTTGCATTGAATTATCAATAATATCTGTTAGCTTTTCGGTAGAAGATTTTAAAATGATAAAATTTGTAATAACTAAAATTATTATAAAACCAAAAATACTTAAGGGAATAATAAAGGATTTCAAGATAAATCATCCTTTCTTATTAATGTTATTTTTTTATTATTATCACAATACATAAAAAAAACATCCTTAATAGTATTTAAGTTATTTGATTTAATTGAAGATTTTATCTCGTCAATTCCTAATTTTGCTAATGTAAAATTGCTTTCAATAAGTCTACCATCAACAATTAAAGGTATTGGTATACACTTGTCTTTTCCGGGTAAAGACATAGATTCTGGTGTTAAAGGGCTGTATTTTCCCTTTGGAAAAACACTTAGTTTTCCATTTGTTTCCATTATAGCAGTATCAACTTCTTCAATTGTAGTATAACCTGCTATTCTAAGTTCTTCCATTAAATCATCTATCGTATATCTCAATTTTTTCATTTCTTTTTGTTTAATAACTCCATTTTGAATAATTATACTTGGACGACCGGAAAATAAATCTCTTATTTTAATGCTTTTTAACATAATAGTGGATAATAAAAGTTCACAAGCTAAAAGAGTTAGAATTGGTATTATCCCATTAGAAAGGGGAATTCCTAAGTCTTGCATTGGAATTGCCGCTAATTCAGATATTAATATTGTAACAACAAATTCTGAAGGTTGTAATTCTCCAATTTGTCTTTTGCCCATTATTCTAACAGCAAATATAACAAATGAATAAAGTATAATAGTTCTTATAAAGGATATTCCCATAAAAAACTTCTAACCTTTCATAATTTTTTGTTCTTTTATTAAGTTTTCCATTGTAAAGTTAATATATTCATTGACAAATAAATTATTTATAGTAAAATAAAATGTGTTATATAATGTATTTGAGGCACTAATTTTATTTTGATACATATAAACAAAAATATTTATGTTTTTTTGGGAGTGTTGTTTTTGTATATAGAACTAAAAACAGTAAAAAGATTCTTTTATACTATTTTAATAACTGTATTAATTGGTGTTAGTTTTGGACTTTTTTTGTTATATGGTCCTATAGAAAATTTTAGAACTTTTCTTGTAACCTCAGCTATGACAACCCTTAATCACAAATGGCTTGCAACTACTTTTTATGACAATGATATTATATATAAGATTTTAGATAATAATTCTACAACACAACCTAATTCAAAAACTAATGATGATGAAATTGATTTTGATAAAATTAATAATATCACTGATGAATTAGTAAAAAGGGATGGGAATGAACCTATAAAGGTTGTTAAAATTGTAAGGAATGGTTTTGTTGGGTTTATGACTATTGTTTATAATCCTACAAAAGTAAAATTAGGTGTAACCAATAATCTTTTTAAAGGTGGAGAACAGCCTGTTACAGTTGCAAAGAAAAATAATGCATTAGCACTTATCAATGCAAGTGGATTTATAGATATAGATGGTCATGGAGATGGAGGAACACCTACTGGAATAGTTATACATAATAGCGAGGTTATTTATGATGTTAAAATGCCGCAAACTATTCACAACATCATTGGCTTTAATGATAAACATAAATTAATTTTAGGTAAATATACAAACGACCAAGCAAAAGAAAACAATATAGTTGATGGAGTTGAATTTGGTCCGTTTTTAATAGTAAATGGAGTTCCTTGCACAATAAAAGGTAATGGTGGTTGGGGGTTAGCCCCAAGAACTGCAATAGGTCAAAGAAATGACGGAATTGTTCTTTTCTTAACAATTGATGGGAGACAGCCAGGTTATAGTATAGGTGCTTCAATGAAAGATGTGTTAAATTTAATGATAGAATATGGTGCCCATAATGCGGCGAATTTAGATGGTGGATCTTCTTCAATTTTAGTTTATAAAGGCACAAGATTAAATACTCCCTCAAGCAAAGGTGGAGATAGGTCAATTCCAAATTGGTTTATGGTTACACAATAGTAATATTTTCAATATAGAATAATATAAAAGGATGATAAATAATGAAGGATGGATTTGTAAAAGTAAGTGCTTGTAGTCCAAAGTTACATTTAGCAAATTGCCAAGAAAATGCTAAAGAAATTATAACACTAATAAAACAATGCAATAAAATCAATTCAAAAGTAATTGTTTTCCCTGAGTTGTGCATTACCGGTTACAGTTGTGGTGATTTGTTTTTACAGCATAGCTTATTAGATAATGCTTTAAAAGCTTTAAAAACAATAGTTGAATCAACAAAAAACGCTGATGCTATTATTGTTGTATCCTTGCCACTTGAAATAAATAATAAATTATATATTTGTGCCGCAGTAATTAATAAAGGAATAATTTTAGGATTAATTCCAAAAACATTTATTCCTAATTATACTGAGTTTTATGAATTAAGACATTTTACTTCATCAAAACAAGCTGATTTTAATCAAATAACTCTTTTTGAAAACATCATTCCTTTTGGAATAGATTTAATATTTTCTTGTGAAAATATTTTAGATTTAAAAATTGCTGTTGAAATATGTGAAGATTTATGGGTTCCAAACTCTCCGAGTATAAATTATTGCTTAGCCGGAGCAAATATAATTTGCAATCCTTCCGCAAGCAATGAAACATTGGGAAAAGCTAAATATCGTGAAGATTTAGTAAAAATTCAATCGGCAAAATTAATTTGTGCTTATCTTTATTCAAGTAGTGGATATGGCGAGTCTTCAACTGATTTGGTTTATTCTGGTCAAAAATTAATTGCTGAAAATGGTGTAATTCAATCAAACAATAATCCGATTATTGAAAAACAGACTGAAATTTTGCATTCTGATATTGATTTACAATTATTAAATTATGAAAGAAGAAGAATTAATTGTTTTATACCTGAAGAAAATAGCAAATTTAGATATATAGGTTTTTTTTTAAATAAAATTGATTATATAATAAAAAGAAAATTCTCAAAATCTCCATTTGTTCCTTCAATTAAAGAAGATATTGAAAGCCGTTGTAATGAAATAACTTCATTACAATCATTAGGCTTGAAAAGAAGAATTGAACACATTAACCCTAAAAAATTAATAATTGGCATTTCTGGGGGGCTTGATTCTACATTAGCATTACTTGTTTTAAAAAGAGCAGTTGACGAGTTAAAAAGACCAAGTAGTGATATTATTGCAATTACAATGCCTTGTTTTGGAACAAGTGAGCGAACCTATAATAATGCTAAAAAATTAATTAAATGTATTGGAGCAGAGTTCAGAGAAATAAATATATCCAATGATGTAAATAATCATTTTAAAACTATTAAGCACAGCGGCAAACACGATATTGCCTATGAAAATGCTCAAGCAAGAGAAAGAATGCAAGTACTAATGGATATTGCTAATATGGATGATGGAATTGTTATTGGAACTCCTGATTTGTCTGAAATAGCATTAGGATTTTCAACCTATAATGGCGACCATATGTCTTCTTATGCTGTTAATTGTGGTGTTCCTAAAACTTTAATTAGATATTTAATTTTATATTTTGCACATAAAAGTGAACAGCATTTAAAAGAAGTATTGTTAAGTATTATTGATACACCTGTTAGCCCAGAACTTTTACCAACAAATAATGGCGAAATAGCTCAAAAAACCGAGGAAATAATAGGGGAGTATATACTACACGATTTTATATTATTTTATTTCATAAGATATGGCTTTTCTAAAAATAAGATATTAAGACTATTAAAAATTGCCTTTACAAATGAATATGATGAAATTGTTTTAAAGAATACTTTGGATATTTTTTACAGCAGGTTTTTTGCCAATCAGTTTAAGCGCTCTTGTATGCCCGATGGTCCTAAAATTGGCTCAGTTTCTCTTTCTCCAAGAGGAGATTTTAGAATGCCAAGTGATTGTAAAAATTATGAATGAGGATAATTTTATGAAAAATAAAATTTTTATAACTATTATAAGCATCATAAATAAAAAAGTAATAAATCTAACAATATAAATAATAGGGACTGGTAAAAACCGGTCCCTATTATTTATTATTATTTTTATATAAAAATAATTAATGAATAATGAAGAATTAATAGTGAATAATGAAAAATACAAAACTCAACTTTCGTTGAGTTTTGGAGCGGGAAACGGGATTCAAACCCGCGACATTCGCCTTGGGAAGGCGACGCTCTATCGCTGAACTATTCCCGCAACTATATTTAAGAAGTTTTTTTGCGTTTTATTACTTTGAGTCTTGTAAATTCCTCTCTATCTTTTTCCTCTAATGCATCTGAAATATATTTAATTATGTTTTCATAATTAGGAATAATAATGTTTTTTAGTGCATTTGCTCTTTTTTGAGTTTTTTTAATGGCATCTGCTAAACGATAAATTGTATTTTCAAGTTCTGCTAAATCAGCTAATAAATATTTTACCCTAACAAAGGAAATAAAAGCCTCATCTAAAAGGGAATTTGAAGATGCCAACCCATAAGGGATTGTAATTGGTGTTTTTTCAATAGACAATATTGGAATTTCAGCACTCATTACTGTTCGAAAGCGAATATCAAGAGAGTCCTCCTCGGCAACTGCCAAGGATAAATCACGAATAATACCCAAAGTCAAATTAGCCATTTGCAATAATTGATATGCTTTAGCAAATGTTTCGTTTATTTCTCGTTGAATCCCTCTTGCCTTATCCAAATGGCTCATAAATTCTCTGACTAAGATATTTCGTTTTTTATCCATAAGTTCATAACCCATTTTAGCAAGACTAAATGAGCGTTTTGAAGCTATTAAATTACCTTTTGTTGGAAATATGGTAGTTTCCATTAAAGAACACTCCCTACGGTTTCTTTTTCGGGTTTATAAAATTTATCCAATAATTTTTGGTCAATTCTATCCAATTCATCTTTTGGAAGCAACGAAACTAATTTCCAACCCAAATCAAGAGTCTGTTCAATATTTCTGTTTTCATATGCACCTTGCATTAGAAATTCTTCTTCAAATCGTTTTCCAAATTTAATATATATTTTATCAATTGAGGATAATTCTTCTTCGCCAATAACCGAAGCCAATGCTCTTGCATCTTGAACCTTTGCATAACAGGAGATTAATTGATTGGCAATAGCAGGATGGTCATATCTCGTATAATTTTCACCTATTCCATCTTTCATAAGTCGAGAAAGGGAAGAAAGTACTGAAACAGAAGGGTAAATGTTTTTTTGTTCCAAACTTCTGTCTAAAACAACTTGTCCTTCAGTAATATATCCGGTTAAATCGGGAATTGGATGAGTAATATCGTCATTTGGCATTGATAAAATAGGAATTTGGGTTACAGAACCTATTTTACCTCTAATCATTCCGGCTCTTTCATAAATTGAAGAAAGGTCTGAGTATAAATAACCGGGGTAACCTTTTCTTCCGGGAATTTCGCCTTTGGATGAGGATAATTCTCTCAGTGCTTCGGCATAAGCAGTCATATCGGTTAAAATAACAAGAATATGCATTCCGCATTCGTAAGCTAAATATTCCGCCGCTGTTAAAGCACAGCGAGGAGTTAAAATTCTTTCAATGATAGGGTCATTTGACATATTCAAAAACATTACAACTCTTTGCAAAACTCCGGTTTCCTCAAAACTTCTTCTGAAATAATCAGCAACATCGTTTTTAACTCCCATTGCAACAAAAACAACAGCAAAGTCAGCATTTTCATCAGATGATAATTTAGCTTGTCTAACAATTTGGACTGCAAGCTGATTGTGGGACATACCGCTACCGGAAAATATCGGCAATTTTTGCCCTCTAATTAAAGTAGCCAATCCGTCAATGGAGGAAACTCCTGTTTGAATAAAATTCCTTGGATACTCTCTTGAAACAGGATTAATCGGATTACCGTTAATATCAGCCTTTGTAACAGGGAATATTTCTCCCAAGCCATCAATTGGCCTTCCAGAACCATCAAAAACTCTTCCCAAAAGTTCTTTTGATAAAGGCATTTCAAGAGGACGACCTTTAAATAATGTGCTGTTATTACTGAGAGATAAGCCTGAAGTTCCTTCAAATACTTGAACAACTGCTCTATCTTCCGAAACTTCAATTATTCTCCCGTACTTTTTTTCGCCATTATCCATTTTAATTTCCGCCAATTCCTCATATGCTGCACCTTTAACACCTTGAATAACGATGAGGGGACCGCTAATACTATTTAAGCCTAAATATTCAACACTCATTATTTTTCCCCTTTCTTGGTTAAACTTTATTGGAAACTTTAATATTTTCTATTTGTTCATTAATTTCAATCTTGTACTGCTCAAATTTTTCTAAATTATCATTTGGTATATCAAATTTCATTTTTACCAATTTTTCAAACAGACCGATTTCCTTAACTTGAGATATGGGGACAGATGAAACAATGAGTTTTTTTACTGTTTCATATAAATAAAGAATTATTTCCATCATTTTAAGTTGTTTTTGAAGCGGAACATAGGTATCTGTTTCATGATAGGCATTTTGTTGTAAAAAGCCTAAACGAATTACCCTTGAAATTTCAATAATCAACTTTTGTTCATCCGGCAAAACATCGGAACCTATTAACTTAACAATTTCCATAAGTTTGTTTTCTTCATTAAGCAGTTGTATTATTTGTCCACGGAACTTTAAAAAATTATCGCCAACATTATCAGAATAATATTTTGATAAATCATCTATATATTCAGTGTAACTTGTGGTCCAATTAATAGCAGGATAATGTCTTGCATAGGCAAGTTGTTTATCTAATGCCCAAAAGCAACGAATAAATCGCTTTGTGTTTTGGGTAACCGGCTCGGAAAAATCTCCGCCTTGAGGAGATACGGCACCAATAATTGTTACAGAGCCTTGTGTCCCATTTAAATTAATCATATAACCGGCTCTCTCATAAAATTGAGAAAGGCGAGAGGGTAGATAAGCGGGAAAACCTTCTTCGGCGGGCATTTCTTCAAGTCTTCCTGAAATTTCACGAAGTGCTTCAGCCCATCTTGAAGTTGAGTCTGCCATTAGAGCAACATGATAACCCATATCACGATAATATTCAGCAATGGTAATACCTGTATAAATTGATGCTTCCCGTGCCGCAACAGGCATATTTGAGGTATTTGCTATTAAAATAGTTCGGTCGGTTAAATGCTTTCCGGATTTAGGGTCAATAAGTTCGGCAAATTCCTCTAAAACTTGTGTCATCTCATTTCCTCGTTCGCCGCAACCAACATAAACAATAATGTCGGCATCACACCATTTGGCAAGTTGATGCTGTGTCATTGTTTTTCCTGTCCCAAATCCGCCGGGTATAGCGGCCGCTCCGCCTTTTGCAATAGGGAAGAGGGAATCAATTACTCTTTGACCGGTAATTAGTGGTCTATCAATAGGTATTCTTTTTTTTGACGGTCTTTCTATTCTGATAGGCCAAACTTGACATAATGTTAATTTATGTATAGTACCTTTTTTATCCTTAATAGTTATTATTTCGTCATCTACTTTATAATGCCCATTGGAGGAAACAGAAATTACTTCACCGGAAAGTTTAGGTGATATCATACATTTATGAGTGATAATAGAGTTTTCGGGACAAGTAGCATATATATCTCCACCATTTACATTATCACCAACAGAAACGGTAACAGTAACATCCCAGAGTTTGTTTTGGTCAAGTGGAGGAACTTGGGCACCTCTTTTTACAAAGGCTCCAAAAAGTTTTTCTATGTCTTTTAAAGGTCTTTGAATTCCGTCATATGTATTGGAAATAATACCGGGGCCCAACTTAACAGACATAGGACGACCTGTGGAAACAATAGGTTCAGAAGGACGCATACCTGTGGTAACTTCATAAACTTGAATAATTGCAACATCATTATTAATGCCAATAACTTCTCCGACAAGATGTTCGTTTCCAACATAAACCATCTCTTGCATAGTAAGTGTCCGAGCATTCTTTACAGTTACAACAGGACCATTGATATTATAAATTTTTAAGCCGTTTTCTTGCATTTGTAAAACCATTCCTTCCTAAAAAAAAAACGAAATTGAATAAATATGCAATCTCTTTAATGCCACTAAATTATATTATAACTAATTCCGATATTTCATTAAAGTATTCTCTTGATAATATTAATTTTTCATCAAGTGATTCATCAAACTTTAATGCTTTATCATTGCACAGTAATATGTAACCACCAATTAGAATGTTTTCATTTACATTAATAACTGCATTTAAATTTAAAATATTGCAAATCCCTTCAAAAAAAAGCTTATCTTTTTCGCAAACTAAAATTTCTAATGAATTATTATTGATTTCGGAAGTATTTTTTTTCAAAGAAATAATTAAATAATCTTTATACTCATTTGATTTAGTGAAACTAATAAGTTTATCTTTTAATTTTAGGAAAACCATTGAAGTAAGTTGCTCTCTTTTTGCCAAAAGTTCATTTCTGATTTCAAGGGACTTTTTAGATAAATCTCTGCTGAAATTGTTTTTAATATCTGAAATTTGTTGTTTAATATCTGTAAAAATATTATTCAAAATTTCTTCTTCAGCTTTTTTAATTCTATTGGATTTTTCTTTTTCATTCTCCAATAGCATTTTTTGATTTTGTTCCTTTGCATCTTCAATTATTGTATCGGTAAATTTTTTCATTTTTTCGTCCAAAACAACCACCTCAAATCTTTACTCCAATTGCTTCTCTTACATATTTAGCGATAGAATCTTCAGACCTACCTTTACCGTGTCGGTCTGGAATTTCTAATATTAGAGGAACGGAGCGATGTATCTTGATATCATAAACCATTTCATTGCATAAATTAACAAGTTTTTCAGTTATTAAAATAACAGCAATATCTTTTTTAGTCAACACATCATCAAGGGCTTTTTTTACTTCATCAAAGGTGTGAACAACAACACCATCAATTCCAGCAAGTCTAAGCCCCATTTGAGTGTCAATATTATCACTTATTAAATAAAAACGCATTTTATCAGCACCTACTATTATAATTTATTAAGAATAAGTATAGAAACAATTAAAGCAAATACTGGAATGCCTTCTCCAAGAACAACAAAAACAATAACTTTACCAAATAACTTTGGATTTTCAGAAGTAGCTCCAGCGGCAGCAGAAGCGGCTGAAGCAATAGCAAAACCTGCGGCAAGTGTAGCAACTGCCATAACAACTGCGGCACTAATAAATCCTAAACCTGTTGCTAAATCGCCATATTTAGCAACGGTAGTAGTTGCTTCGGCTGCAGATACAGTGAAAGGAAATGCAATAATAATTAGACAAATAGCAAAAAAGGAAATTAAATTAATTGAAAGTGAACGAAGCCCCTTTTTCGAACTATACTTTTTTGATTTTGCAACCACAAATGGGTAAAGAATAAGACCAACTAAAATAATCATTGCAACATAAAACATTTTAATACCTCCAAATTTTTTTATATAATTATTTAATCTTAAGATTATCATAATTAACAGTAATTGGTTTATAGTCTTTTCCGTCTCCGGAAAAAAAACGGCTAAATAACTCATAAAAATGCAATCTCAACACTTGAATACTAACAAGCATTCCCTCTAATAGGATTACAAAAGTATTTCCAATTATAACTATAAGAATATTTTCTGAATCAGTTGGGTTTTTTGCAAGGATAAAAACAACCATCATCATACCGGCATGACTTATTGAAAAAGCTCCAACTCTTATAAATGAAATCGTATTAGTAATAATACTGAGTATAACATCAACAAGTTCAAATAAATTTATAATAATAAAATCCATTACTCCATTTTTAAATTTAAATTTACTTCTTTTTTGCAATAGATGGGCAAGCGGTTCTTTTAAGAATATTAAAATTAACGGCAAAATTAATAATATTATTACATACCATAAATTAAGAATATTATTGCTAAATATAATAGAATTAATTGCAATTAATAATATTGCCCAATAAAAGATTAAGCCAACTAATCCATTATGAGAAAACACTGATTTTTCTAAGCTTTTTTGCCTTATTCCATTATAAATATTTATGCACATAGCAATTGTAATTAATAAAGTTCCTAATCCAACAGCTAATAACAATACTTCGGTAGTTTGTTTTAAAGGATGAATTAAGCCTTTAATTATGTCTTCATATCCAAATATTGAGCCATAAACAAACCCAAAAATAATTGAAGAACAACCAACAGTAGTCATTATCCTACCAAACATATTTTTCTTAGTAAACCATAAAATTAAGCCACTAATTAATATTACAGCTCCCTGTCCAACATCTCCAAACATTATGCCAAATAAAAGCGAATAAATTATTGCAATTAATGGAGAGGGGTCAAATTCAGTATAAGAGGGAAGACCATATAATTTAACTAATTCCTCAAAAGGTTGAAAAATAAATTTGTTTCTTAATTTTGTTGGAGGAGATATCGGGACTTCGTTTGGCTGCTCAACAACACAACTAACACTTTTAATATTTTTAAATCTTTCAACAAATTCATTAACTTCTTCATTATAAACCCAACCAGTTAAATAAAAACTATTTTTTGTTCTTGAAGAATATTTTCTTAATTCAAAAGTATCATTTAAATATCTGATTTTAGAGTAAATAGGCAAGATATTTATTTTTACTTTACTTAATAAATTATTAACTTCCGTATTAAGAACTTTCAAATTCTCGTTTTTTAATGAAATTTCATTAGAAATATCATTATAAGCATTTATCGGTGTTCCTTTGGCTCTATCAGAAATTCTAATTTTTTCAAAACCTAAGGAAAAAAACAGTTCATCTAACTGAGCTTTTAATTTTTTTGGAGCAAAATACATTCCCCAAACATATTCTTTCTCAATATATGTAGGAATAAAATAAATTTCATCATTATCAACATAATTTTTCCATTTATTGTAATTATCACTTGATAGTCTTCCAAATCTAATGGTAATAAATTTTAAATTAAAAAGCACATCTAAGCTTATATCTATATTTTTAAGATATTCTAATTCAATTAAGATTTGTTTATCCTCTGTAATGATTTTTTCTAATTTGACAATTTCTTCAACTAATTCATCATATTTTGATGTTTTTGAAGTTATCCATTTTGAAATGTCATCAACTGAATCATTAATATTAAAAAAATCATTATATTTAAGTGAAAATTTTGCTCTGTTTGCAAAGTCAATTATCTGATGTAAAGTAGAGGAGTATGGATTATCATCATCAAAAGAAGAAAAAAACGGCTCGTTAGATACAATACTTGAAGCTAATTCAGGCTGAAAATTACTTCCAACAATACATTTTTTAGAAACTTCATCAAAAATGCTTACTTTACCAACTATATTTACAAGGCTCATTTTAACAACACTCAAAGCGAACACCACCTTTACATCATAGAAAGAACTTAAACTAATAAGTGTTTTTTTATATCCTCAACACTCATCCCATATCTTTTTCCTTCAATAATTGCAACAATATTATTTATTTCAATATCTTTTAGGTTGAGATATGCAATTGATACATTGATTGAAGGTATACCAGAACGCATAATCAATTTGCTAAATATATTAATGAAATTATACAAATATTGTTTAATATATTGAAATTTAGAATTTGAAAATAATTTTGAATAAACTGTATTATTAATAACATCCATTAATTCTTGTGATGTTTTACTATTAATCATATTATTAATCGTGAATTTATTAATATTGTAATAAATAGGAATAATATGCAAATTAATATTTGATGGTTCAGAATTATAGTATTCTTTCAAACGAAATATCCTTGTAATATTTATAATATCAATTTGCGAACCTAATGATTTATATAATAAATCTTTGATTTTTCCTTTAAATAAGGGCAATGCTTTTTTAATTAAGTTTGAATAGTAATATGAATATAAAATAGTTTCAATATAACTAAAATCAGTATTTGAATTAAATTTATAATTTTTTAAAATACTATAATAATCAGTTCCAATAAGGCAGGAAAGAAATTCATCAAAGGTTTTACAATTGGACATTTTAGCAAAATCAATATTTGAGTGTTTAATGATAAAATCTTCAATAGTATAAATAAATTCATTAGTAATATTAGCTCTAAATAATCTTATAAAACAAAGAATTTGTTCAATTTCATACTTTGAAAATAAAATTTCTAAAGTTTTTTTGTCATTGCCTTTGGCAAATTTATATAATTTAATATATTCTTCAAAAAGATTTCGCTTCAATATGCTTTCAATTTGACCTCTATGAACTAATTTTTCGTTTATTCCGTGTAGTGGTGCACTATAAGCTGGTGTATCTTTAAGAAATTCAGTAATTTCAACAACACTTCTTTTTTTAAGTAGTTCTTCAAAGTCATCCAATTTTAATCTTTGACCGTAAAGACCATAAACTTTTGCGGATAAAGCACTGTGCTTAATTAGTGTACTAATCAATTATATTCACCTGCTTATAATTTTATTGAATAATATTTCAACCCAATTATCACAATTTTTATTGTATTTAGAAATCATTTTGCTAATTACTAAGTCTTTTTTTTTATTTAGTTGTGCAATTTTACGATTATAATTTTCTTTTTCAGATTTTTTTGTTTTTTCAAGTCTTAAAGTTTCTTTTTTAAGATAATAATTAGTTAACTCTTTGGTATCAAATTCAATATTTTGAGGCAAAAGCTCTTTTTCCATAATAGCTTCATTTAATATTTCTTGAGCTTTTTTTTCAACTTCAATTATAGAATTTATAACCTGTTCCATAAACTCATCTCCATAATAAAAATATAAATACATATTGATTAATTTTATATTAATAATAATATTATATTTTTTTTAATTAATCAACTGCAAACTTGTATAATATTTATTATTTTTAATTAAAAATTTGTATATTTTTTCAAAAACTAAGTAATAATATATATGAAAATATTTAAGGAGGTAAAATATGCCAAATATCACAACAAAAGAGTTATCGGCTCTTGAAGACCAATTAAACACAGAAATTATGCTAATCAAAAAGTTCAAATTCTTTGCAAATATGTGCACTGAGACGATTTTGCAAACAAAATGTGAGCAAATTGCTTTTAAACATCAAGAGCATTACGACAAGTTATTAAAATATTTAAGTTAGGAGAAAAAAAGTGAATACTATTAATACAACTTTAACAGACAAAGAATTAATTGGAGATTCATTAACATCTCAGAAATTCATTAGCAGTAACTACAACACCTTTGCAAATGAATGTGTTACTCCAGAACTGAGAAATGATTTTCTAAATATTCTTAATGAAGAACATCAAATTCAAGCTGAATTATTTACTGAAATGCAAAACAGAGGTTGGTATCAAGTAGAACCTGCTACGCAAACAAAAATTCAACAAGCAAAACAAAAGATAACTTCAAGTTATTAAACAAATTAGTCGGCTTAGCCGATTTCAGACTGTCGACAAACGCACATAACCGTTACGACGAAATTGTGAATTAAGTTTTATTAACTCAAGAGCAAAGCATAATAATACTATTTCGCATTAGAAAAAGCAGAAAATACTTTTTCTAATCACAGCAAATGCTGTGCAGTGCTAAATGCACTGGCTCATAGTATTGAACTAAATTATTGTGCCGTTGGCACTGTGCCACTTTTAGTGGCACATAGAAAACATTTTCTATGTTTTCTATA
>CAZFQD010000026.1:0-19138 GCA_964520885.1 uncultured Oscillospiraceae bacterium
TTTAGGGCATATTTCAAGCGGAAATGGATTTCCGTTTTTATCAAATCTTTTTACACTGTGGAATTTACTTTGGGAATTTACTTGGAATATAAAAATTTTTTTTTCTCCTTTTTGGGCTTGAATAAAACTGTATTTTAATATATAATAATTTAATAGTTTATATTAATGGGGGAAAATATTTTGTTACTTAATTTTAGTAAAATGCACGGTTTAGGAAATGACTATATTTATATTAATTGCTTTTCGCAAAAAGTGAATAACCAAAGCGAATTAGCGGTTTTACTTAGCAACCGCAATTTTGGCATAGGCTCTGATGGTTTAGTTTTGATTGAACCATCTTCAATTGCGGATTGCAAAATGGTTATGTTTAATTCTGACGGTTCGCAGGGGGAAATGTGTGGCAATGCTGTTCGTTGCGTTGGAAAATATTTATTTGATAACAATATTGCCAAAAAGGATATAATAACTGTTGAAACTCTTTCAGGCATTAAAACTTTGAAAATGACTATTCAAAATGGCAAAGCAATTTTTGCTCGGGTTGATATGGGAGAGCCTATATTTGACTCAGCACTAATTCCAATAAACACTTCAAAAAAGGAGTTTGTTGATGAGGAAATAGTTATAAACGACCGTAAATATATAGCAACTTGCGTTTCAATGGGAAATCCTCATTGTGTTGTATTTGCTCATAATATTGATAATATTAAGTTAAATGAAATTGGTCCTTTATTTGAAAATTATATGCTTTTTCCAGAAAGAGTTAATACAGAATTTGTTGAGGTTATCAATGAAAGCACTCTTAAAATGCGTGTTTGGGAAAGAGGCTCGGGTGAAACCTTAGCCTGTGGAACCGGTGCTTGTGCTGTTGCTGTTTGTGCTATTTTAAACAATGTTTTCAAAAGAAACAGCGATATAACAGTTAAACTTAAAGGCGGAGATTTACTAATAAATTGGGCTGACAATGGGAAAGTTTATATGACAGGACCGGCTACCCATGTATTTGATGGGACAATAGATATTAATTAGGAATTAGAAGAGCGAAGAGTGGATTTCTGTCATTCTGAACGAAGTGAAGAATCTCTTAATTAATTAAAGAAAATGGCTTTGACACAAAAATTATTAATTATTCACTGCAAACGAAGTTCGCTGCTTCTGATTTCTGACCTCAGACCTCCGACTTCTAAAATGAAAGGAATATTTTTATGGCAAACATCAATGAAAATTATTTATCTTTAAAACAAAGCTATCTTTTTTCAGAGATTGCAAAAAGAGTTAGCACATTTACTGTTGCTAACCCTGATAAAAAAATTATTCGCTTAGGTATTGGCGATGTTACAAAACCATTGCCAAATTGTGTTATTACTGCAATGCACAAAGCTACCGATGAAATGGCAAATGAAAAAACATTTAAGGGATATGGACCTGAGCAAGGCTATGATTTTCTAAAAGAAACAATTTCAGAACATTATAAAGAAAAAAATGTTAATTTAGATTTAGATGAAATATTTGTTTCAGATGGGGCTAAAAGTGATACCGGTAATATTGGAGATATATTTGATAAGGACAATATTGTTTTAGTTACAGACCCTGTTTATCCTGTATATATTGATACTAATATGATGGCTGGTAGGCAAATTAAACTACTTGATTGTAATGAGCAAAATGGTTTTACCCCAGCCCCACCTAATTTTAAAGGGGATATTATTTATCTTTGCTCACCTAATAACCCCACAGGCTCGGTTATGACTAAGCCACAACTTCAAGAATGGGTGGATTATGCTAACAAAAACGGTTCTGTTATTCTTTTTGATGCCGCTTATGAAGCTTTCATTTCTGATGAAAACTTACCTAAAAGCATTTATGAAATTGAAGGGGCAAAAAATTGTGCCATAGAATTTTGCAGTTTTTCAAAAACAGCAGGTTTTACTGGAACAAGATGTGCTTATACAATCGTTCCAAAAACTTTAATGAGAAAAACAAAATTAGGCGAAAATATTTCCTTAAATAGCCTTTGGAACAGAAGACAAGCAACTAAATTTAACGGAGTGCCTTATATTGTTCAAAGAGGTGCTACCGCAGTTTATTCTCAACAAGGTAAAAAAGAAACAAAAGAAATAATTGCTTATTATATGCAAAATGCAAAAATCATTTCGGACACTTTAAAAAGTTTAGGCATTACTTATTTTGGCGGAGTAAATGCACCATATATTTGGCTTAAATGCCCTCAAGGTTTTAGTTCTTGGGGATTTTTTGATTATTTGCTTAACAATATATATGTTGTAGGAACTCCCGGTTCAGGCTTTGGTAAAAATGGCGAAGGTTATTTCCGTTTAACCGCTTTTGGAAGCAGAGAAAACACAATTGAAGCCACAAAAAGGATTGCAAAATTGTTGGGTAAATAATATACAACCATTTTATATTTTTTATATCTTCCTTAAGCAGTAAAAGTATTTAATTTTTTTATTTTTTATGGTATAATTTTTTTGAGGTGTTTTCAATGAATACAATTTATACAATTGGTTATACTGCTTTTAATAAAGATGAATTTATTAAAACATTAAAAAGATTTAATATTTCTTGTTTGATTGATGTAAGAAGCATACCAATTGCTTCAGAATATTATAGTGAATATAGCAAACAACCATTAGAAAAATTATTGAATTTAAATGGTATAATATATAGAAATTATGCTACTGAATTTGGGGCAAGACAGTTAAACAAATCATATTATGCAACTGATGGGTATTTAAATTTTAATTTATTTGCAAAGTCCCCTGTTTTTTTAAGCGGTGTTGAAAAATTAAATAAAGGTATTAATAGGGGATATGTTTTTGTCTTAATGTGTGCCGAAAAAGACCCTTTAAATTGTCATCGTTCAATAATGATTGGTAGAGAATTGTTGAAAATTGGTTTTAATGTGCAAAACATATTATCAAATGGGAATTTACAATCTCAAAAAGAAATAGAAAACAGATTGATTGATTTATACTTTAAAGAACGCAATCAAATTTCAATTTTTAGTAATGAAGAGTCAGAACAAGAACTAATAGAAAAAGCATATACTTTACGAAATAAAGAAATAGGCTTTGTTTTGGAGGCAATATAATGAATGAATTATTTACAATTGGATTTGCTAAAAAAAGTGCAAAAGAATTTTTCCAGTTGCTAAAAAAAAATGGGATTAATAGAGTTATTGATATAAGGTTAAATAACACTTCTCAATTAGCAGGTTTTACAAAGCATAATGACTTAGAATTTTTTTTAAAAGAAATTTGTGGAATTAAATATAATTATGACATTATGTTTGCTCCAGATAAAGATTTACTTATTAATTATAAAAATGGAAATATTGGATGGGATGAATATGTTATTCAATTTGATAACATTATGAAAACAAGAAATATTAATGAATATATTTCTAAAAATTATAGTTGTATTAATGAAGAAAGAATATGTCTATTATGTAGCGAGGAAAAATCAGATAAATGTCACAGAAAATTAGTTGCTGATAAATTTTCTAAAATATTTAACATTAGTATTGTTCATTTATAAGAGGTGTTTTATGAAAAAAGAAATAATAATTTTAACAAAATCGTCAAGACATAAGGGTTTTTGTGTTGCTGGAATTGATACCAAAACAAAGCAATGGGTTAGATTATTGACTACAAATAAAAAAATTAATTGTTCTTTATCAAAAAATAATATGAAACTCACTGATGGTAATGAAGTTAATGTATTAGATAAAGTTATATTAGATGTTATTGAAAGTTGCCCAACAAAACTTCAACCTGAAAATGTACTGATTAATGAAAACCACAAATGGGAAAAAGTAAGTAACTATAAAATAGATGAGTTTTTATCCTTTTATAGTCCTGAAAAGCATCAATATATTTTTGAAAACACTAATGAATTTTTAAACAATGAACAAATTTCAAAAGTTGGAATATCTCTAATTATTACAGTAGTTGAAAATGCAAGTATAAATATTAAAAATGATTATAAAAGAAAAATATCCTTTACCTATAATAATAGATATTATGATTCAATTACTGTTACAGATCCGGATTATTATAATATTCCTAATAATACTAATATTGGAAAAGTAGCAATTGTTGTTAGTTTGCTAGATGATGAATGGAGCCATAACAATAATAAGTATTATAAATTTGTTGCAAAGATATTTCCTTTAACTTAATTTTTGTGTAAATAAAAATTTAGGAGTGCTAATACTTATGAAAAAGCCAATTTCTTTAATTATAATCTTAATTTTGTTTATTAGTATTCTCACTCCTGTTTTTGCTGAGGATAAAGCTGTATTATCTGATAATTTACCAGAGATAACTGCTGGGGGAATATTAGTTTTAGATTTAGGTAAAGACTTAGAAAGTGATGACGATAACACTATAATTATTTCTCAAAATTATACTGAAAAGTTTTTTCCTGCTTCGCTTACTAAAATAATGACAGCGGTTGTTTTGTTTGACGAGTATTCTGAAACAGAACTTAAAAATAATTCAGTTACTCTTACCCAAAAAACTAAAAATTATCTTTACGAATCAAATGCAGAAACCTCCGGAATAGAAGTGGGCGAAACTCTTTCGTTATATGATTTACTTTACTGTATGCTTTTGCCTTCTGGCTGTGATGCTGCTCAAATGGTAGCAGATAATTATGGCAAAGGGGATAGCGAAGCATTTGTAGAACTAATGAATACAAAAGCATATCAAATAGGATTAACAAGCACTAAATTTGTTAATCCCACAGGACTACATAACCCCCTACAATATACAACTATTTCAAATTTAGAAACTTTAGTTAAATATGCTTATTATAAAATGAAAAATAGAGAATTATTTAGAAAAATCGTTTCACTTTCTGAATATACTTTACCAAAAACAAATAAGCAACCAGAGAGAAAAATAAAAAACACAAATTTATTAATTAGTAATAATAATTTTAAAATTGATGAGGTATTAGGAGTAAAAACCGGCTTTACAAGTGAGGCAGGAAGGTGCTTAATATCTATTTATAAAGATGATAAATTTGAACTAATGACTATTTTAATGAAATCTTTCAATAATGTAGATGGTAAAAATGCCTTTACCGATACTGCTAATATAATTAACTGGGTTAAAGATAATCTTATTAGGACTGATATTGCCAAAAAAAATTCCACTGTAATGACAGCGAAACTTTTAAAGGGCGAAAAAGGAATTGATTCTGTTGGCTTGAAATTTAGTGAAAATATAAATAAAATAATTGATAAAGGTTTTATTGATAAAATAGTAATTAACCCTTTAAAAAAATTAGATGATTTAGAAGCTCCATTGAAAAGAGGCGACTTTATAACAAAAGTTAATATTTTGGTAAATGGGACAGTAATAGCAACCTCTGATTTAGTTGCTGTTGATGATGTTAATAAAGATATTAAATATATATTATTAGATTCACTAATATTTATAATTCCAATAGTAGTTGCAATTTTAATTATTTTTATCGTTATATTTTTATTAAAAAGAAAAAGCCGTCACAAAAGCACATCTATTTTTAGATAAATCATTTCACAAATAACTTTTTATAAATTTTATATGCTGTCCCACTGTTAATTGGTATTATTGAATTATCAAGTGATGCAGCATTTTTTATGTATTCGGTAAATTGCATAGCCTCTTCATTAGTTAATATTTCTAATTCTCCTACCATACTTTGAATTCCAACCAAAAAAGCATCAAGGGTATCTTCGTTAACTGCTTTTAGTAAAATGGAGGTTTTTCTTTCATCAGACGAATGCATTAAACGAACAAATTCTCCTAAAAAGTATGCACAAGCCTTTCCGTGTGGCACACCTTTAATAGTAGTAAGTGCATAACTTAAAGTATGAGGAAAGCAAGTTCCGGTTCCGTTTATTGAAAGTCCACCCATAATTGAAGCATATAATAATTGCTCCCTTTGAGAATATTCAACCTCTTGTTTTTCAAATACCATTCGCCAATGAGCCTTAATAAAAGCCTTCCAACCTACTTTTAGTCCCTCTAATGCATAAAGTTCTTCAAAACTTCCCGCTCTTACAGAATACAACGCTTCAACGAGGTGACAAATTGTATCAAGAGCAGTATTAGTTGTTTGCTCCCAAGACAAAGACATCGTATAACGAGGGTCACACAAAGCTACCTTAGCATAAATTAAATGACTTCTATAACTCTTTTTAAGGGGAACACCATCAGTATTTATAGTTAAAACTGAAACGGGAGTAACCTCACTACCTGTTCCAGCTGTAGTTCCGATTAGAATTGTAGGTAAAGGGGTTATAATTTGAGTGGCATTAAATAATTCCATTGCTTCTAACAAAGGATTAGTAGCAAAAATGCTTGCGGCTTTTGTAGCATCTAAAACTGAACCGCCACCAGCACCAATAATAAAATTAGCATTAAATTCACAAGCATAAGCACCAGCTTCAAAACAACTTTCAACTGTAGGATTTTCTAAAATTCCATCAAAAATAAAATATTCTATTAATTGTTCAGTTAAATGTTTTTCTAAATCAGCTAATAATCCACTTTTCAAAGCTCCGCTCTTGCCGGTCATAATAATGCATCTTCTACCCCAACTTGAAAAATTGTATTTTTTAACACAATTATCCCCACTAATAATCTTAACAGGCATATAGTTATCATATCTCATAATTTCACCAACTTATTATACTAATTAGTTTTATTGAAAAGCTTTATTCGAAGAATTTTTTACAGGAGTTAAGTCATTAATATAATTTAGTGCCGCACCTGTTCCAATGGCAACACAACCAATAGGGTCATCGGCTACTCGCACGTCAATACCTATCTTGCTTGCAATTAATTTATCAAAACCGTAAACCAAACTTCCGCCACCAGTCATATAAATACCATTGACTGAAATATCTCCAACTAATTCAGGAGGGGTTCTCTCAAGAACACCATGAATTGCCTCAGCTATTATTAAGGCGGGCTCAATTAAAGCTTCTAATATCTCATCTGAATCAATAGAAACTACTTTAGGTAATCCAGTTAATAGACATCGCCCTTTTAATTCGATTGAAATCGTTTCCTCTCTCTTAACCATACAACCAATTTTAATTTTTATATTCTCTGCAGTTCGCTCACCAATTAATACATTGTATTTCTTGCGAATGTATTTAATTATTGCTTCATCAAATTTATCTCCTGCTATTTTTACAGACTCAGATTCCACTACATCACCAAAGGAAATAACAGCAATATCAGAGGTTCCTCCACCAATATCCACCACCATATTCCCACAAGGCTTAGCAACATCGATTCCAGCACCAATTGCGGCCGCCATTGGCTCTTCAATTAACTCAACAAAACGAGCACCGGCATTTCTTGCCGCATCTCGGACAGCTCTATCCTCAACCTCAGTTATACTACTTGGAATACTAACAACAACTCTTGGCTTAAATATCATTCGTCCACAAACCTTTTTAAGAAAATATTTCAGCATTTTTTCAGTTGTTTCATAATCAGAAATAACACCATCACGAAGTGGCCTGATAGCAACAATGTTTCCTGGAGTTCTGCCCAACATTTCTTGAGCCTCAAATCCAACTCTTAATACCTTTTTAGTATTTCTATCTATTGCAACTACCGAAGGCTCCTTTAATACAATACCCTTGCCTTTAATATAAATAAGCACGGTAGCTGTTCCTAAATCAATTCCAATATCATATCCAAACATTTTTATCGTTCCTTTCTATTAAACCAGTATATAATTAATTCATTATATATTTTTTTTTATAATATTTCAATTATTTTCTATAACTTTTTTATTATTCCTTAAAAATATTTAAAATAATCCCATATTATCTTTTAAACTTATTATGTTAAACATAAACAACACACAAATGAGATAACCCAAAAGTGTGTTGCATTGTGCTAATAATTAAAAATTCATATCAAGTCCCATTCCTCAATAAAAGGCACAAAGTTTGGAGGAAAGAAGTAGTGCAGAGTAAGGCGTAAGGTGATAAAATATCCGTGCCGCATATTTGATATATGCAAACGGAGATTTTATGCCGACTACGATGCTATGTACTGCTTATTTTTTTCAAACTACACAGCTCTAACAACTTTATTTGAACGAAGGCATCTTGAACAAACATATATTCTTTTAACCTCGTTATCAACAACGGCACGGACTCTTTTAATGTTTGGTTTCCACATTCTGTTAGACCGTCTATGAGAATGCGAAACTTTTATTCCAAAAACTGCACTCTTATCACATATACTACACTTTGCCATTTTCTATTGCACCTCCCTGTAATCGCTTATAAAATGTTTTGCAAAAAAATACATAAATAACTTTCAAAATATATTGCAATTTATTGTAGCAGATTTTTTTTTATAATGCAAGCGTTTTTTTTTATGGTTAGCGGAAAAAAGGTAACTATTTACGTTTATTTAGCGACAACCACAATCTCGTTATTTTCAACTGATAATTCTACACTTTTTAAATCTTCTGCTCTGTTTAAAACTATTTCAACCAATTTGTCCTCAATTTCTTTTTGAACAGTTCTTCTAATATTTCTTGCTCCGTATTCAATTGAAAATGACTTTTGTCCAATATATTTTAGCACATCATCTGTACAAGAAAGTGTTGTGCCTTTTTCAGCCAAGCCATCCTTTAATTCTGTAAGCATTAATTCAGCAATTTTAATGAATTTATCCATATCTAATGGTGAAAATACTATTACTTCGTCCACTCTGTTTAAAAATTCCGGCCGTAAGAAGTCGGACAATGCTTTTAATGCTTTTTCCTTTGCAATGGCTTCTGTTGTTCTGTTAAAACCTGCTGACGAACCTTTTATATTAGAACCTGCATTAGAGGTCATAACAATAATTGTATTTTCAAAATTAACTGTTTTGCCATGAGCATCAGTGATTTTACCTTCATCTAAAATTTGAAGCAAAATATTCATTACCTCGTGGTGAGCTTTCTCTATTTCATCAAATAAAACTACTGAATAAGGTTTTCTTCTAATTCTTTCTGTTAATTGTCCTGCCTCGTCATAACCAACATAGCCCGGAGGCGAACCAATAATTCTTGAAACAGAGTGTTTTTCCATAAATTCAGACATATCAAGGCGAATAAGGGATTCAGGAGCATCAAAAAGTTGCTTAGCTAAAACCTTTACAAATTCAGTTTTGCCAACACCAGTAGGTCCGGTAAATATAAAGGAAATTGGACGATTTCTCGGAACTATTCCTGCCCTAGCTCTTTTAACAGCGGCTGTTACTAATGCAACAGCTTCATCTTGACCAATTATTTTTTCTTTAATTCTTGCATCAAGCATTGATAGTTTGCCTGCTTCGGTTTCTTTAATTTTGCTTGCGGGAATTCCCGTCCAAAGTTCTATAACCCTCGCTAAATCTTCATCAGTAACGAAAACTTTATCCGAATAGTCCTGTAATTCCTTTGCTCTTTCCTCTTTTCTACAAAGGTCTGCCTTCATTTGTGCTATTTCTTCAAAGGATGTTTGATCTGTGCTATTAGTTTCCAATTCTTCTATTTTGCTATTAAATTCTTTTATTTCAATTCTAAGGTTGAAAAGCTCGTCAGCAAATTTATTATTAAGTCCTGCATTTGAGCAAGCCTCATCCATTAAATCAATGGCCTTATCAGGTAAAAATCTATCAGTTACATACCGCTCAGACATTAAAACAGCTTGTCTAATTAAATTATCTGGCAATTTAACATTGTGATGCTCCTCATAATAGCCTTTTACCCCGCGAATAATACTAATAGTATCCTCAATAGTTGGCTCGTTAATAATTACAGGTTGAAATCGTCTTTCTAAAGCAGAGTCCTTTTCAATATGCTTTCGGTATTCGTTTAAGGTTGTGGCACCAATAACTTGAATTTCGCCTCTTGATAAAGCAGGCTTTAACATATTTGCGGCGTTCATAGTGCCTTCAACATCACCAGAGCCAACTAAGTTATGAACCTCATCAATAACCAAAATAATATTGCCTAATTTTTTAACCTCATCAACTAAGCCCTTAACTCTGCTTTCAAATTGCCCTCTAAATTGTGTTCCGGCAATTAATGCGGTCAAATCAAGTAAATGCACTTCTTTTTGCAAAAGCCTTGCAGGAGCTTTTTTATTGGCTATTCTAATTGCTAAGCCTTCGGCAATAGCAGTTTTTCCAACTCCGGGCTCGCCAATTAAGCAAGGATTATTTTTTGTTCTACGATTTAAAATTTGAATTACTCTATATAATTCCTCATCTCTGCCAATAACCCTATCAATTTTACCTTCAGTTGCTTTTTTAGTTAAATTTAAGCAATAAGTATCCAAATATTTATTTTTAGAGAGTTTTTTTTCTTTTTCTTTTTTATCTTCTTTTTGAGTCGTTTTTTGTGCATCAGAATCGTTATTGCTATTTTGATTATTCATAAAATTACCTATGTTTTGAATAAAGGGAAAGGGTGCGGCTCCGCCGGGCGAAAAACTATCGATATCACCATCTTGTCCCATTAAATCGCCTATTTGCTCGGATATACTATCCAATTCATCATCAGATATACCCATTTTTTTCATAAAGTCATCAATGGGCTTAACTCCTGCCGCTTTAGCACAAATAAGACAAAGCCCATCATTAATTGTTTTTCCGTTTTCTATTCTCGAAATAAAAACCACAGCGGGTCTAATTTTGCATTTTGAACAAAGCATTAATACAACTCCTTAAATTTAACAACCATTTAATTTTAATTTAATCAATATTAAATTGCATTAGAAATGATATTCTATCATTTCTTTTTCAAATTAGCATCATATATTATACAATATCTAATAAAAGCAAAAAGCGACATTAATATTGTAATTGAAAACATAATAGTAACAATTATATTGTTTCTATCAGAAAAAACAATGGCAACAAATATTGATGCTGATAACAAAAAAGCGGTGGCTTTACCATACCACTTTGCCGGAATAATATGTTTAACTTTGGTCATCATTATTATTCCTCCGATAATTAAAACAATTTCAATAATAACAAAGGCAAATAATACCCAAAGTTTAATACTGTTTGCATACCAAAGACAAAACAAAACTGTGGTATGTAATAGTTTATCAGCAAGTGGGTCAAGTGCTTCTCCTAATTTTGTAATCAAATTATATTTTCTTGCGATATATCCATCAACAACATCGGAAATTCCTGCTATTAAGAATATAATACTTGCTAAAATTCTACCTTCTTTTGTAGGTACAAACAAATACACAAATACAAAAGCAGGTATAAGAAATAATCTAAAAAAAGTAATGATATTTGGTATGTTCATTCCAGATTCACCTCTAATTAATCATTTATTTATCTTTAAATTAAAAATATCTATATGATAAATATATTTGAAAACAATAGTTTTCTCAATTGTTGTGACATTAATACTATTTATATCATCTTTTTGCATATAAGGCATAACAAGTTTTAATGCCGAACATAAAATAAGTAAAATAAATAGACCATTTAATACCCCAAAAATTAGTCCGCCGACCTTATTAAATTGGTTTATTACTGGAATTTTGGTTATAAAGGAGAAAACAAAGGATAATAATTTAACTAAAATTAATATAATTAAAAAAATTACAATAAATGCTATAATTGTTCCTACTGATTTTGCAATTGGATTAATGATACTGTCAATTAATTGCATTTTGTAATCTTCTAATGAAAGTTTCGCTTTAGACACAGAATTATCCTGTAATACTTTTTCAGGAGTAATTCCGTAGGATGCTAACATCTTTTTAATAAAATCAGGAGAGTCCTTTAAAAGTTTTTCTAAATCGATTTTTTCCAATTTCTCAACTGCATCATTAGTATTATTAACAGATGTTGATTTAGCCACCTCACTAATAAAAGCATTTTTTATTGGAGGTGCTATGTAATTTTTAGCAATAAAATTTCCAACAGGACTTGCAAAATTAAATGCTATAATTATTGCAACAATCCCGCCAACTAATTCAAGTGCCGATTTCACCAAGCCTTTTCTAAAACCATTAAAAATAACTCCTGCTAAAATAACAACAACAATAATATCAAGTGCTACGCTCATAATAATTCAGTCCTTCCCTTTTAGAAATTAGAAGTTAGATGTTAAAAATCAATTGTTTAAATTAACTATTTCGGCATAATTTGAAGCTACAGCATAACCATTTGTCCCAATAGATAATAATTCTTCGAACTCGCCTTTTACTATAATGTTTTTTTTGATTTTAATATTAGTTTTATTGGAAAAATCAATGAGTAATATATTATTTTCCTCTAATAGTGCTAACCCGTTTTCTGTAAATGTTGAATACTTAACAGCTCCTTCGATATCTCCATTAGTCCAAATATTGCCTTTATCATCTGCTATAATAATATGCGAATTTCTTGAAACTAAACCTGTTCCTGTAATAAAAGCGAAAAATTTATTGTTATTGTCGGAGAAGTTGTATAGCAATCTGCCTTCGAAATTTATTTCTCCTTCTTTTTTTCCGTCCTTTGAAATAAATACAACTTTTTTATCAGATATAACGCATAAATTTCCATTGCTCTTATATTTTAACTCAAAAGGGATACAATCTGCAATAGAAAAAGAATAAAAAGGTATATCTTTTCCAACTTTATAAGAATTAATGGTTGCTTCGATTTCTCCTTTGGCACTCTTTAATGTAGCGGTAGTAAGAACTTGACCATCATTTGAAAGTTCTGCATCAAGGATATAATTTTGTGCATTATACAACAAAAATTTTTCATTAAAGGAAGAGTCAAACACTGTAATTAATGCTTTATAGCCTTCATATTCAGTAATAACTAAAAAACTGCCATTTTCCGCCATAGATGCATTTAATATTCTATTTGGAAAGGTTTTAGAAAATACATTTGTAAAACTGTTTGCAATATTTAAAGATGTTCCACCTCTATCATAAGTCAAAATAAATTTTTTTGTTGTTTGCATTGTAGGGGTATGATAAATTGATTGAATAGAATTAAATTCATTTCCTTTTTCGTCATAAATCTTTAAACCGTCAGTAGATAAAACTGCTAAGCCACCTTTATAAATATCATAGCAATTAAGGCTATCTCCATTAAAAGATATTGTGCCGGAATTATTAGTATTAACTTGATTAAAACTAAAGTCTATCTTTGCAAGAATTCGTCTAAAATTATCTGTATTAATTTCATCAATATTAAAGAAAACCAGCAAGGCAAGTGTAACTACAACAAGCACGACAATAACAAGACGAACATTTCGCAAAAAACTTTTTATTTTATTTTGAGTTAAATTTTCTTCATCTCTTTGCATAATTAACCCCTTTTATTAAGTGGAAAGTGGAAAGTGGAAATTATTCTTTATATTATAACTTTTCACTTTCAATTTTCAACTTTCAACTTGAATAATATACTTTATTTAAAAACAAGCCTTTTGGGTTTGCGGTTGTACCTAATTTTTTTCTATTTTGCTCTTTAATTAATAAAGGCAAATTATCGGCTAATATTCTTCCTCTTTCAACAAAAATTAAAGTTCCCACCATAATTCGCACCATTTTATATAAAAAACCATTAGCACACACTTTAAAAATTACCAAATCGCCCTCTCTTGAAACACTTGCAGAGTAAACTGTTCTAACTGTATCTTTAATTTTACTTCCGGTTGCCATAAAACCTTTGAAATTATGAGTTCCAACAAAACATTGTGCCACATTATTTAAAAGAACAACATCTAATTTATATGGATAATAAAGTGAATATTTATCTAAAAAAGGGTTTCTAACTGCTCCATTATATATTTTATAAATGTATTCTTTCTTAATGCAATGATACCTTGAATTAAAGTTAATGTCAACCTCTTGACAACTTTTTATTACAATATCTTTAGGTAAAACTCCATTTAAAGCCAAAAGCAGTTTAGAACATTTAATTTCGCTTTCTGTTTCAAAATTGCAATAATATTCATTTGCGTGAACATTAGCATCTGTTCGTCCACATCCGATAACATTAATGTCCTCATTAACAATTCTTGTAATAGCATTATTTAATTGGTCTTGCACAGTATGTGCATTAATTTGTGATTGCCATCCGTGATAATTTGTGCCATCAAAGGATAGGCAAAGTTTAATGTTACGCAAATAGAACAACCACCTTTTAGGAATTAGGAAATAGTTATCTTATGTTTTATTTTTCCTCAAAATTGAATGTTTTTTAACCGGCTTTGGCATAGTAATCCACACAAGCATTTCGGGTATTAAAGCTTCCCGTAAATTATGGTATTCCTCATCTATGATATCATAAATTGTCATATTGAAACAGTCCTCTTTTGGCTGCAAAACTTCAATTTTATCTGTAACCTTAAAACGATTTTTTTGGCGAACCAAAGCCATATTAGTGTCAAAATCATAGTCTTCAACGATGCCGAGCATATCACATTCTCTAATATAACTGCTTGTGTTATAAATTTGCCCTTTTTCTTCATTAAAATAAAAGCCGGTATAATAATCTCTGTGGCTAACCTTGCAAATTTCTTGAAACCAAGTAGGGTTTACTTTATAGTTTTGCTTATCAAATAAAAATTCATCAATGGCATTTCTATAAGCATTAGTAACTGTTGCAACATAATATTCAGATTTAACTCTGCCCTCAATTTTAAAACTATAAATTCCAACCTCATAAAGTTCCTTAATATGAGAAATCATACATAAATCTTTTGAATTCATAATAAAAGAACCTTGCTCATCCTCATAAATTGGATAATATTCATTTGGCCTTTTTTCTTCAACTAAGGAATATTTCCACCTGCAAGGGTGAGCACAATGTCCGCTGTTTGCACTTCTGCCTGCCATATAATTTGATAATAAACATCGTCCCGAATAGGAAATACACATAGCACCGTGAACAAAGGCTTCAAGTTCTAATGTTTTAGGGGTATTATCTCTTATTTCTTTTATTTCTTTTAAATTAAGTTCCCTTGCCAAAACAATTCTTTTAGCACCTAACTTATGAAAAAAGTTACAAGCTTCATAATTTGTAATATTGGCTTGGGTTGAAAGGTGAATTTCCATATTGGGTGCAATTTCACGAACGGCAGAAAACATTCCCAAATCGGTAATAATTACAGCGTCAGCCTTAGCTTCTACTATTTGCTTTAAAAAGTCAGGGAATAATCGCATATCTTCATTTCGCGCAACTATATTGCATGTTATATAAACCTTTGCGTTTTTAGCGTGTGCAAATTTAATGCCTTCTATTAATTCCTCATATTCTGCATTTTCAGAAGCAACCCTTAGCGAAAAAGCCTTGCCACCGATATACACAGCATCAGCACCAAATTCAATAGCAGTAATTAGTTTATTAACACTCCCGGCAGGAGATAAAAGTTCAATCTCTTTCATATACCTAATTCCTTATATATTAATGTTTAAATATTAGCATACTTTATATTTTAATTCAATAAAAAGTAACAAGATTTTTTCGTTTTTTGTTGAAATATACAATAATTTTATATATAATATTGTAAAAGTGAAATTTATTTTTTGAAAGGGCAAATTAATTATGAACAAATATAAAAAAATAGGTATGGTTTTAGCAATGAAAGAGGAGGCACAACCCATTATTGAAGGGCTAAAGTTAGAACAAGTAAAAAGTATAAGAGGTGCCTATAAAGTTTTTACTGCTAAAAATGTTGTGCTTGTTTTAGCAGGCATTGGAATAGTAAATGCCACAATGGCAACACAATATTTAATAACCGAGCAAAATTGCGATTTTATATTAAATTTTGGTACTTGCGGAGCAACAGGCAAACTATTTAATGCTTGCGATATTGTCAGTGTGAAAAGAGTTTTCAAAAGAGATGTGGACTTGACTATTGCAGGCTATAATAAATATGAAATCCCGGGAAATGGAATTGAAATAGATTTAGAAGCTGACGAAAACTTTAAAAGTTGTGATTGCTATTCATCTGACGAATTTGTAGGAGTAAATTCGATAGTTTCCACTGATGTAATTGTTGAAATGGAAGCATATCCTGTTGCTTTTGTGTGCAAAAAATATGAAATCCCTTGTAAAATATACAAAGTAGTTTCTGATTTTACCGAAACTAATGAAACAAATAGTGAACACATAAAAAATTTAGAAAAAGCATCTAAAACTATGGCAGAGTATATAATTAAATTAGTAAAACAACTAATTTAAATTTAATTAACAATTAACAAGTAACAATGAACAATTATGGTATCAAAACTATTTTCTTTATTAAAATTTTTGAACGGTTTTTGACCGTTCATTTTTTTATGTTAAAAATAATTTTTCAAAAAGTTTTCATAGTCCTTACTATTGGACACCTAATTTGATAAACTTAGAGTATAAATAAAAAAAGGAGTTTTAATAATGAAGGGACTAATGAAATTGTTAATTGGAATTGGGATTTTTATGTTTATTGGAACAGCAGGAGCAAGTGATGCAAACAGCATTCCATTTTCGCAAATAATAGTGCAAATTATCATATCAATTGCATTTATTTTGGTAGGTTATTTTGGACTGAAATTTATTAAGATAAGACAAAGGGTTATTGTGAAAGCCAAAAGTTCTAAAAATTCACAATATCCACAAGTGGCATAAAACAATTGACAATGGGCAATTAACAATTTACAATACTAATGACAAACAACTATTTTCTAAATACTATTAAGGAGCCTAATTTATGCCTAAATCACAAAACCAAAAACTAAAAATGCTACATTTACTAAAAATTCTGCTTGAAAACTCAGATGAGCAAAATATTATGTCTATGAGCAAAATCATAGATACCTTATCTGAAATTGACATTACTGCTGAGCGAAAGTCAATTTATGATGATATAGAGTGCTTGCGATTAATGGGCTATGATATTATTTGCCAAAAAGGGAAAAACATTGGCTATTATATTGGTCAGCGAGAATTTGAATTACCCGAGTTAAAACTGCTTGTTGATAGTGTGCAGTCCTCAAAATTTATAACAAAGAAAAAAACCAATCAATTAATTAAGAAAATTGAAGGCTTAACAAGTAAATATTATGGTAAAGAGTTGCAAAGACAAGTATATATTTCCGACAGGGTAAAAAACATAAATGAAACCATTTATTATAATGTGGACAAATTACATAATGCAATTGCCGATGAGATAAAAATAGCATTTTTGTATTATGAATATAATTTAGATAAAAAAAAGCAACTTAGAAATAATGGCAATGATTATATTGTAAGCCCATATAGTTTGACCTTTTCGGATGACAATTATTATTTAATAGCTCACTATCCAAAAAATGAGGGATTAACTCATTTTAGAGTGGACAGAATGGCAAAAATCAGATTTTTAAAAGAAAAGGCAATAAAAATAAAAAAAGTTATGAATGATGATTTTAATTTAGGAAATTATCTTAAAAAAACCTTTGATATGTTTGGTGGCGAAACGCAAAATATTTCCTTGCTATGCGATAAAAAACTAATAAACCCCATAATAGATAAATTCGGCGAGGATGTCCTAATAAGAAAAGAGGGCGAAAACCACTTTGTGGCAAAGGTAAATGTAAATATAAGCCCCACCTTTTTTGGCTGGCTGTTTCAGTTCTCCGATAAAATTAAGATTATTTCGCCACAAAGCGTATCCGACCAAATGAGGGAAAGGGTAAGTTTGTTGGGTGAATATTATAAATAGATTAGAGGTGTTAGTATGCTAAAATTTATATTTTCAATTTTTTTTGGTTTTATTAGTGGTTTGTTAAAGAAAAAATGGTAATATAGAAAGAGGGTATAAAAATTATGAAAGTAGTTTTGATTTCATGTGTTTCAAAGAAAAAGGATTATCCATGCAAAGCAGTAGAACTGTATGATAGCACCCTGTTTAAAAGTGCTTATGAATATGCTAAAAGACAGAATCCAGACCAAATTTTTATTCTTTCTGCAAAATATGGACTACTAAAGATTGATGAAATAATAGAGCCATATAACGAAACCCTAAATGCAAAAAGCATATACGAGTGCAAAACATGGGCTGAGGCTGTTATTAGAAATCTAAGAGAAAACTACGATTTGCAAAATGATGAGTTTGTTTTTCTCGCTGGGGATAGATATCGAAAATATCTGCTTCCATATATTAAAAACTTCAGTATTCCACTTGAAGGTCTTCCTATTGGCAAACAATTAAAATATTACAAAGATAATTTAAGGGGTGCTAAAGTTGAGTGAACAGTGCGAAATATTACATAATCTTTTTAATTCCGTTAAAAGGTATAACTACAAAACAGGATTTGAAGGAATTCCTAAAAATGGAATATATATTATGTTTGAAAGTGGCGAAAAAGCTCATGGGGGCGACCGAATCGTCAGAATCGGAACGCATACAGGCAACAATCAACTGCAATCAAGAATAAGACAACACTTTCTAAATGAGAGCAAAAATCGAAGTATTTTCAGAAAGAATATAGGAAGATGCTTGTTAGCCGAAAGAGAATATTCTGACAAATGGGAGTATGATATTACATCTCGTGAAAATAAAGCTAAATATCTATCATTACTTGACTTAGAGTTTGAAAAAATAATTGAAAAGCAAATCTCAGAATATATTAGGAAAAATTTAAGTTTTGCAATAATTCCTTTGGTTGACAAAACTAATAGGCTGAGGATAGAAGTAGGACTTATTAGTACAATCTCTCTTTGCACAGAGTGCAAAGCATCGGTATTATGGCTTGGAATGAAAAGTCCAAAAAATAAAATAAGAGAAAGTGGATTGTGGCAGGTCAATGAGCTATGGGGTGAGCCACTGTCTGAACAAGAATTAAAAATTATTGAGAAAGCTATTGTGATTAAATGATAAAAAAATGTAACTGAGGATGAAATCGTAAATAATATGTTTGATCTTTATTAAATGTGTTTTTGAAAAGCTAAAATAGTTTTTTAATTCTAAAATGTTATTATTTATAATAAAAAGAGATTCTTCGGGGATAAATCCCCTCAGAATGACGACTAAAAAAACCGGTCATTCTGAGCGAAAGCGAAGAATCTCTTTGTTTATTTTTTTGCATTTTTCCATAAAGATTTTCTTTTAAGCCGTATTATAACTGCTTTGTTCT
>CAZFQD010000027.1:0-19055 GCA_964520885.1 uncultured Oscillospiraceae bacterium
AAAGGAGGAAAACAAAAATGACCAAATTATTCAAAAAAATGCACAACAAAAAGAGGGGTTTTACCCTTATTGAGCTTATCGTAGTTATTGCAATTCTCGGTATTTTAGCAGCTATTTTAGTTCCTTCAATGTTAGGCTTTATCAATGATGCTAACGAGGGCACTTTAAAAGCTAATGTTCGTTCTGCTTATTCTGCCACACAAGCGTATTATGTTCATGATGTTTCCACAGGTGGCACAGGTGATGGTATTGATACCGATCCAAGTGTTATTGAAACCTATATGGGACCTACACCTGCAGATGCTACTATAACTGTAGTTCAAGGCGATACTGCACCTTATGCAATCGTATCTGTTGCTTGGGATTCCGCCGCTTCTGGCAAAAGAGCTACTTACACTGTTGCAACTGGAGCAATAGTAATAAGCGATACACCAGCTTAATAATTACATATATTTTTAAAAACAGCCTTGAGATTTTCTCAAGGCTGTTTCTTTTTGTCCAATAATTATTATATACTCCTACGCATCTAAAATGCGTAGGAGTATAAAATTGACTTTTAAAGTTCATAATGTTATACTTTAATTAATATTTTTTATAAATTAATAAATGTATATAATATTACATTTTTTTGAGGGAATTGAACTATTTGTGCTTGGGAATATTTATTAAATGTGCGAAAGTTTATACAATATATAGTTTTGGAGATAATACGCAATGGAATATTTGGGCATAAATCAAAAAATCTATGAATTAGAAAATAAAATTGAGGCTAAAATTTCAAAGCAGTTTAAGCAAATTGATAAGACAACTCGGAATAATCAATTTAAAGTTTTATCAGCCTTTAGAAATAACAAAGTAAGCGAGAACCATTTTAATGGCTCTACTGGTTATGGCTATTCGGATAGGGGTAGAGAAGTATTAGATAGTGTTTTTGCCGATATTGTAGGGGCTGACGATGCTTTGGTTAGGCATAATTTTGTTTCGGGAACCCATGCTTTAACTGTTGCTTTATTTGGTATTTTAAGACCTAAGGATTGCTTATTATCAGTAACAGGCAAGCCCTACGACACTTTAGATGAAGTAATTGGTATTAGAGAAAGCGATGGTTCATTAAAAGAATTCAAAATAGAATACAAACAAGTTGATTTTAAAGATAATAAAATAGATTTTGAAGGAATTAAAAACAATTTAAAAGAAAATGTAAAAGTAGTTTTTATTCAAAGGTCTAAAGGATATAGCAATAGACCTTCTTTAAGTGTTGCTGAAATTGGAGAAATTGCATTATTTGTTAAAAAAATTAAAAAAGATGTTTGTATTATGGTAGATAACTGCTATGGAGAATTTGTTGAAGAATATGAACCAACACAGGTTGGAGCAGATTTAATAGTAGGTTCATTAATTAAAAATGTCGGTGGCGGAATGGCTCAAACAGGGGGATATATTGCAGGGGGAAAAGATTTAGTAGAAAAATGTGCATTTAGGCTTACCTCGCCCGGAATAGGAAAAGAAGTGGGGGCTACTTTAAATCAAAACAGAGATATGTTTAAAGGACTTTTTTTAGCACCTCATATTGTATCACAAGCATTAAAAACTGCTGTTTTCGCCTCTCAATTATTCACTGATTTAGGTTATAAGGTTAACCCAAAACCAAATGATTTTAGAACTGATATAGTCCAAGCAATAGAACTTGGAAAAAAAGAAATGCTATTAGCTTTTTGCAAAGGAATTCAAAAGGGTGCACCGGTGGATAGTTTTGTTACACCTGAGGCTTGGAATATGCCGGGATATGATGATAAAGTCGTTATGGCGGCAGGAACTTTTATTCAAGGAGCCTCAATAGAACTATCAGCAGATGCACCATTAAAAGAGCCTTATTCAGTATATTTTCAAGGAGGTTTAACCTATGAAAGTGGTAAGGCAGGAATTCTTTTTGCATTAGACGAATTAATGAGAAATGGTTATTGTAATTTTAAATGATATATGCTAATATACTTTGGGGGTCAAATGTATGAGTTTATTTAAAGTATTTAAAAATGGAATATTGGACGAAAATCCAACCTTAAAATTAGTTTTAGGAATGTGTCCGACCTTAGCGGTTACAACCTCTGCTATAAATGGTGTGGGGATGGGTATTTCTACTACTTTTGTTCTTGTATTTTCAAATTTGGTTATTTCTTTACTTAGAAATTTTATTCCTTCAAAGGTTAGAATCCCAGCATTTATTGTTGTTATTGCAAGTTTTGTTACTATAGTTCAATTACTTTTGAAAGCTTTTATTCCAGAATTAGATAAAGCACTTGGAATTTTTATTCCTTTAATTGTTGTAAACTGTATTATTTTAGCAAGGGCAGAATCTTTTGCTTCAAAAAACAAAGTAATTCCCGCAGTTGTTGATGGAATTTCAATGGGTATAGGTTTCACTTTAGCTTTATTTATAATGGGTTGTGTAAGAGAAATATTAGGAAACGGAAGTATTTTTGGAATTAATTTGTTTGGTGCGGATTTTAGCCCAGCACTTGCCTTTATTTTACCACCAGGTGGATTTTTAGCATTTGGAATAATAATTGGAATAATTAATTTAATTACAGGAAACAGGTCAAAAGCAAATGAATGTGTTGGCTGTGATAGAAATTGTAGCAAGAATTTACTGAAAGGAGTTAATAATTAATTATGATTAATGTAATTATTACTTCTTTTTTGTCCGCTGTTTTAATAGAAAATTTTGTTTTGGTTCGCTTTTTAGGGATTTGTCCTTTCTTAGGAGTTTCAAAAAAAATTGATACTGCTTTGGGAATGGGTGTTGCCGTAATATTTGTTATGGCAATTGCTTCGGCAGTTACTTGGATGTTACAGGAATATATTTTAAAATTTTTTCATTTAGAATATTTGCAAACAATTGGATTTATTTTAGTTATAGCCACATTAGTTCAACTTGTGGAAATGGTGTTGCAAAAAACAAGTAAATCCTTATATAAAGCACTTGGTGTATACTTACCGTTAATAACAACAAACTGTGCTATTTTAGGAGCTTGCTTAATTAATATACAAAAAGGTTTTGACCTTATTAATTCTCTATTATACGGAATATTTGCCGGAGTTGGTTTTACACTTGCATTAGTTTTATTTGCCGGAATAAGAGAGAGATTGGAAAATGCCGAAGTTCCTGAATTTTTAAAGGGCTTTCCTATTTCTTTAATATCTGCTTCTTTGGTATCATTGGCATTTTTTGGATTTCAAGGTCTTGTTAAATAGGTGACGATTTCTATGGGGGTTTTTATAAATTATGATTGATATAATTATTGCGGCATCAGTATTAGGAATAATGGGAATTATTTTTGGAATAGGGCTTTCAATAGCCGCTAAGGTTTTTGCTGTTGAAGTTGATGAAAGAGTGGCTGAAATTAGAAAGGTTTTATCTGGGGCAAATTGTGGAATGTGCGGTTGTGTTAGTTGCGATGCTTATGCTGAAGCAGTTGCTTTAAAAAAATTCAAGGTAAATGCTTGTGTAGTTGGCGGAAATATTGTGGCAAATGCTATTGGTAATATTATGGGAGTAAAAGCAGATGAAGTAAAAGAGGTTACAGCAAGGGTTTTATGTAATGGAGTTTGTAGTGTAACGAATGATAAGTTTTTATATTCAGGGGTAAAAACATGCCTTGCAGAGGCTCAAATATATAATGGTAGAAAATCCTGCTCTTATGCTTGCCTTGGCAACGGAGATTGTGTTAAGGTGTGCGATTTTGATGCTATTTATATAAAAGATGGTATTGCAATGGTAAATGAGAAAAATTGTCGTGCTTGCGGGAAATGTGTTGCTACTTGCCCAAAAAAAATTATTGTTTTAGAACCAAAGGATAATAAAGTAACGGTTATTTGCAGTTCAAAGGATAAAGGGCCAATAACTAAAAAGAATTGTAGTGTAGGCTGTATTGGTTGCACACTTTGTGTAAAAAAATGCCCATCAAATGCTATCAATATGGATGGACATTTAGCAATAATTGATTATGAAAAATGCACGAATTGCGGGGAATGCGTAACCGTTTGCCCAACAAAGGCAATCGTTTTTTATGCATAATAAATAATAATAAAATCCGAAATTTAACTCTCGGATTTATTTAATCTATTAATGCTAATAAAACAAAGCATAACAACTATAATTAAGGTTATAATAACACTTTTTAAACTATTAAAATCGGGCTTAAATGAACTTGCACTTTCTATAATATAATATGGAAAATACATTTTAAATTTTGGAAATAGCATTGGGAATAATGCCCCTGCATAAGATGTAACTAAAGTTAAAATTCCTGCCAAAACATTATTTTTAGATATACTGCCAAATAATATACATAGAGCCGTTAAATATATAAAATGAACGCTAAATAAAAGTGAAGATAAAAAAGTATTTAATAAAGTTACAGTTTGACTATTAGGGAAAAGAAGACCTGAGTAAATAAAAGAAACCATAAATCCAATAATGGTAATAGTGCTAATAAAAACGGAATAAATAATTATTTTAGATATAATAAAACCACTCATTTTAAGCCCAACAATTTTTGGCAAAATAATAGTATTGTTTTTAATTTCAGATGCCGTTAAGCCCATTAAGGTTAAAGCAACAACTATTGAAAGTGTTTGGAACATATCTTTGGCATAGGTAGACAAAGCTGAAATTTGTGTTGCACTAAAACCAAAACTTTCAGGGTCTGCATTTCCCATTTGGGCTTTTAATATTTCAGGCAAAATCTTAATCATTATTGGGTCTACCATCGCAAAAAATAAAAAGGCAATTCCAAAAATAATTAATCGTTTTGAACGAAAAGCCTCAATTAGTTCCTTCCATAAATAAGCTTTAAAACTGTTCATAATTATATTGTTCCTCTCAATAATTATTGCATTTTGAACGCAAAACTAAACTTTAGCTACCTTTTTAAATACTTCATCTAAGTTGGCTTTCCTAATAGAAGTGCTTAAAGCAGAAACCTCAAATTTTGAAAGAGCAGAATATAATGCATTAATATTTTTTTCAGGTTCAAATGCTTCTATCATTAGTTTTTTTTCTTCAACACTAATGTTTTTTACAAAAGGTAAAGTTTTAATAATTTCTAAATCCTTATTATTTGCTTGCTCTTTCAAATATATATCATAGCCGGGATTAGCATAATCTCTTAAAATATCGTTTAACTTTCCCTCTAAAGCCATTTTGCCATCGGATAAAACTCCAACCCTATCACAAATGTTTTCAATATCGCTTAAAATATGTGTAGATAGCATAATTGTAACACCTTGTTTTTTAAGTGAAAGTAATATTTCAACCATATCCTGCCTACCCACAGGGTCTAAAGAAGAGGAAGGCTCATCTAAAAGTAAAACCTTTGGCTTATGATACATTGCAACCGCTAAGCCTAATCTTTGTCTCATTCCTCTTGAATATGCACGAATTTTTTTCTTTTTTGCATCAATAAGTCCAACAGTTTTTAATAATTCTTCGTTTCTTTGCTTTGTTTCTTGCTTTGTTTGTCCGAGAATTTTGCCCATAAGACTTAAATATTCAAAACCAGTCATATAATTATAAAATTTCGGTTCCTCAGGTAAAAAACCGCAAATACCAAAATAATCTTGCGAACCTTTTTTTATTTCAATGGAATTAATGAAACATTTTCCGTCATTAAAAGCACTAATACCTGCAAGAATATTTAATGTAGTAGTTTTGCCTGCACCATTTTTACCAATAAAGCCATATATTTCGCCTTTTATTACTTTGAGATTAAGCCCTTTTAATACTTCGGTTTCATTATAACTTTTATGTAAATTCTCAATTATTATCATTCGTCTTCGCCCTTTCTTCCCAAAACCAAATAAAGAATTGAACCTAACATACCTAATAATACAATTATTATCCAACAAGTAACATTAAAGGTTTTTACTCCTTTTTTCATAATGTCAACTATACAATAAACTTGCAAAGATAATTGAACTAAAATTATAGGAATTAAAAAAGGTAAGATTGATAAAATGTCAAAGTTTGTTTCCATTTTATTCGCATCTCCTTAAAAATAGTATTTATTTATTTTATATCATTTTTACAAAGTGATGTCAAACAAAAAATATTAATAATTGTAATTTTCAAAAAAAGATGTTAAAATATATTTAAAAGAATAGGAGTAAAGTATGCAAGATTTAAATAGTTTAAAAGCAAAAAAAGGTTTCATATGCGATATGGACGGAGTTATATATCACGGAAACTCCATTTTAGAAGGTGTAAAAGAGTTTTATGAATGGTTAAATAACAACAATAAGAGTTTTGTTTTTTTAACTAATTCATCAGAACGCTCGCCTAAAGAACTACAACAAAAATTATTCCGTTTAGGCTTAGAAGTGGAGGAAAGACACTTTTACACAAGTGCTTTAGCAACTGCAAAGTTTTTAAATAGCCAATGTCCAGGTGGAAGTGTTTATGTAATAGGCGAGCCGGGACTTTATAATGCTCTATATGAACAAGGATTTACAATGAATAATGTAAATCCAGATTATGTGGTAGTAGGGGAAACAAGGGCATTAAATTATGAAATGATAGAACTTGCAACCCATTTAGTTTTAAATGGTGCTAAATTAATTGGGACCAATCCGGATATTACAGGACCTTCAGAAAAAGGGATTATCCCAGCAACTCGTGCTTTAATATCTCCAATAGAAATGGCAACTCGTAAAAAAGCTTACTATGTTGGAAAGCCAAATCCTATTATGATGAGAATTGGGCTTAAAATGTTAGACTGTAAAAATGAAGAGGCTTGTATTATTGGAGATAGAATGGATACAGATATAATTGCGGGAATTGAATCAGAAATTGATACAGTATTAGTTCTAAGTGGAGTAACAACAAAAAAAGAAATTACTCGCTTCCCTTATAGACCAAGTTTTATTTTAGATAGTGTAGGGGAAATTTGCAAATAAAAAAGCTAAAATCATAAATTATTGTCTTGACAGCATAATTACAATATGCTATAATTTCAAAGCGTAGAAATGTGCTGGTGTGGTGGAATCGGCAGACACCCGGGACTTAAAATCCCGTGAGACTTAAATCTCGTATCGGTTCAAGTCCGATCACCAGCACCAGAAAAAAGGATTTCTTTTGAAGTCCTTTTTTCAATGAAATTCGCCTGTCGGCGAGTGAAATAACTCTGCGAGTTATGAAATATCGCAAGCGATGTGAAATGTGTCTGCGGACACATAAGGCGAATTTTATTTCACATTTTGACTGAAAGTCAAAATATTTCATACGGTTTTTCCGTATTTCATAGCGAAGCTATTTCATTATAAACAAATTAAATATAACTAAATCAAAAAGAGTTAAATCAACAAACAATCTGACCTTTTCGCTTGTGCTTTTTTAATAATGACAATTATTTTTTCGTTTTTATATTGCAAATTTATTTATATGATATATAATATAATTACCATAATTATGTACTTGTAAGGAGGGACGGCATTGGCTGAATTTAGATATGTAGTACTTAATGAAAGAGGCGAGACCTTAACAGGCAATTTGGAGGCTGAAAGTGAGGACATTTGTCGAAACATTATTACTCAAAGAGGATTGTTTTGTTTAGAGGTTTCTCCTGCTTCTTTAGTTTCGAGATCTTTGAATTTTGGTGGCAAACCTAAATTTAAAACTAAAGAACTTGGTGTTTTTTGTAGACAATTCTCAACTATGCTTTTATCAGGAATTGGTGTTATAAAAGCACTTGACATTATACATAGTCAAACTGACAAACTTGCATCAAAAAAAATCATCAAGAATGTTTATGAATCTGTTCAAAAAGGGCAATCTTTTTCGTCAGCATTAAAAAGTCAAAGTCCAGCCTTTCCAGATTTAATGATTAATTTAATTGAAGCTGGCGAGGCAAGTGGAACATTGGACAAAGTAATGGTTAGAATTGCTGACCATTTTGAAAAAGAAATGAAAACTGCAAACAAAGTAAAAGGAGCAATGATATATCCAATCATTTTAGGAGGGTTAACAATCTTAGTTGTTGGTCTTCTTATGGTTGCAGTTATTCCTGTATTTGTTAAAATGTTTTCAACTGCTGGTGCGGAACTTCCAATTCCTACAAAAATTGTTATGGGAATTAGCAATATTTTAACAAACTATTGGTATATCATTATAGCACTTGTTGCAGGAGTATCTTTCTTTTGGATGAATTTTTTAAAAAATCCGATAAACAGAAAAAATTGGGACAAATTCAAAACAAAAATGCCTATTTTAGGAAAGTTAAATGTAGTAATTATTAGTGCAAGATTTGCAAGAACATTATCAACCCTTATGCAAAGTGGTATCCCGCTATTAAAGAGTTTGGAAATAGCTGGCAAGGTGTTGGGAAACAAGCATTTTGAAGGTGCAGTTAAAGAAATTAGAGAGGATATTAGAAAAGGCACTCAGCTTTCAACAGCAGTTAAAAAGGTTGCAGTTTTCCCACTTATGCTTTTATCTATGATTACTATAGGTGAGGAAAGTGGAACACTTGATGATGTTTTGAATAAAACTGCAGTTTTTTATGATGAAGAGTCGGATGCGGCTATTTCAAAGATGGTTGCTATGTTGGAACCTTTAATGATTATTGTAATGGCGGTTATTATTGGTTTTATTGTTGTTTCAATTATGTTGCCAATGATGGGTATGATGCAAAATATCGGTAAATAATCACTAAAAATTTATAAAGAGAGGTTAAAAAAATGCTTTCAATTGACATTGGCAGTAGAAAGGTTTGCGTTATAGAGGGGCTTTATCAAAATGACAAAGTTATTGTTCAAAATTTTGGTGAAATAGAATATAAAAACGAGGTTACTATTAATGGAGAAATTACTGACCGTTCAACACTTAGTTTTATTATTAATGAAATAATTAAAACGAATCATATGAAGAGCAATAAAGTAATTTTTACATTTAATAGTAGTGATATTATAACAAGAGAGTTCAAACTACCCGATATTAAGCCTCAAAGTTTATCTTTATTAGTAAAAAGTGAAATGGGAAGAATTATCGGTTCGGAAAGCGACTATATAATAGATTATATTATAAATTCAGAAAAAATTGATAAGTTGTTACCTGTAACTGCTTATGCAGTTCCAATTTCTATGGTGGAAAGTTATTTTACAATTTCTAAGGAATTAAAATTAATGCCATTGGCACTTGATATTCATGCAAATTCAATATCTAAATTATTTTCAAAAGCAAAAATTAATAACTCCCCCCAAGAAGATGGTAATATTATTGTTGCCGATATTGGTTATTCTAAAATATCATTTCATGGCTTTACTAATGGTATTTGTCGTTTTAATAGAACTGAAACTTCTCCTTTGCAAGAATATATGAGAGAGGTTGGTAATATAATTCGTAAAGATATTACTACTGAAGATATGATGAAATTTGATTTCACACCTGATGTTGAATGGGAAAATCAAATCTTATTTGATGTTAGTAAATATTTTATTTCAAGAGTTGCAGATGAAATTTTAAGATATATTCAATATGTAACAATAAATTCAGCCTCTAAAGCAGTTGCAAAAGTGTATATATGTGGGGGAATAACTTTAATTAAAGGCTTTGATTTATCGTTATCAAATGCTCTTAAAATATCTGTTGAGACAATACAATCAGTTGATAAAGTAGAAATCCCAAAGAATTGCAATATGTCTAAAATTTGCAATGCTGTTGGGGCATTAATTCGTGTGTGAAAGGTGAGAGTATGATGCAAAAGGAGTTAAATTTATTTTCTGCATATAAAAGCAGTGGCTCAAAAGGTGCAAAAGGCGGAAAAAGTGCCAAGGGTATTTTAATTCTTTCAGGATGTTTCTTGTTAGTTGTATTACTTATTTATGGAGGTCTATTGTTTTTTAAGATAAATATGCAAAATCAAATAAACAGTATAAAAAACGAACTTCTAACTCCAGCAGTAAAGGAAGCAAATTTAAGAATTTCATATGAAATAAAGAAAAATGAAATGCTAATAAGTTATATAAATGCACTTAATACCGCAAAAACAAAATTTGATGCTTCTTTGATTATTGATTCTCAGTTATTAAATAAGATTACAAGTTCAATGCCTGACGATGTTATTATGACAGATATTAATATTTCTCCAGTTTCCATTCAAATTTCTTGTAATAGTTCTAATGTTTTAGCTCCCGATATTTTTATTCAAGCACTTAATTCTAAAGATCTATTTAGTAATGTATCATATAATGGTCTAAAAAATAATGTAGAAAGAAATTTATTTACTTTTGTTTTGGAATGTGATTTTAAGGAGGTAACTCCACAATGAAAATGAATGCAAGAGAAAAATTTCTATTTATTGTTTTGGCTGCGGTTATAATTTTATTTGGAGGATTTAAATTTTTAATTGAGCCTGAAATTACAAACTTCAAAAATGTTGGCGAAGAATATGCAATGCAAATTTTAAACAAAATGAAATCTGAAAAAAATGTTTTAGAAATTGATAAAAAGAAAAGTGATAATGAAACATTAATCGAAAGAGCAGAAACTATTTCTGCACCATTTTTCCCAGAGTTAAAAAACGATAAAATTCACTTGTTTTTTCAAGAAATAGCCGTTAATACAGGAATAAATTTTAAATCTTTTTCTATGACTCGTCCAATTACTGCACAGATAACCAGTCCAGCAAAAGATAATAAAGAAACTGTATACCCAGCAAAAGATAACGCAAACACTATTTTAGATATTATTAATGGCAAATACGAAACAAAAACGGAAGATAGTGAAACATCTACTACAAAAAGTGGGAAAAACACTGCAACAACTTCCAAAAAACCTATTGATACTATTGAAATGATGCCAATTTCTTGCACATTTACTTGTTCATTTGAGCAATCAAAGGTTTTTATTGATGCAGTAAAAAATAGCAATAGATTACTTAGAATTTCTCAATTGAAATTTACAAACAATAATGATGGAACTATTGAGGTAAATCTTAATATAGAATGTTTTGGAATAAAGAAATTTATTGAAGGAGATGTTCTTGAAAAAGATTCATTATCTTTGCCTACGGGAAAAGCAAACCCATTTGGATAATTTATTGTTTTTAAAAAGATGCGTGGTGTAGCTTTATATAAATCAGAAAAACTATTATTTTTGAAAGGAAGTGGTTTTATTATAAATTTCTTTAAACTTTTTAGGAAGAATAAAGGGGCGGCACTTGTCTACATTTTAGTGATATTGGTTTCAATTACCTTTTTAGGTGTTGCGGTTCTTTCAATTGCAACTTTCTCTTTCAATGAAACCTATGTAAAAAGAAATGAAACTCAAGCATATTATACTGCACGGTCAGCAATAGAAACAACATTAGAGTATTTAACTTTTAATATGGAAACCCAAACAATTATTCCTGAGGTAGGGGCATCGGCAATTACAAGTGATGTTGCTATTTCTTCAAATAATATGGGCGATTATAGAGTTAGAATAGATCGAGTTGATGAAAACACTGCAAGAATTACATCAACGGCAATATATAACAATCAAGAATCAACTGCATGCGTAAAAATTACATTAGCTTATGGTCAAAATGGCTATTTGAATTTAGAACGATATGCGGCTTACTTAAAGTCGGCTCCTACTGACTCAGTTGCTGACCCCGTTACAGTTATAACAACAGAATTAAACTATGCGAATTTTATCAATCCTCCATTAGAATATGTGGGGAATATTAATAATACTTTAAGCAATCTTACCGAAGAAAATTTTGATAGTCTAACAGAAACACAACCAGACCCTGGTTGGAATAATCAAGGGCAGAGCACAATTGATTTAACTGATGGAGGTATTTATAAGTATGATGGAGATATTTCTTTGCAAAGAAACACTGATTTTTTAATTGGAGATCAAGATGCTTTTCTATTTGTAAATGGTAACTTTGCTTTAAGCAAATTAGTTGATATTAAAAAAGAATACCTTAGTAGCACTGGTTCGTTTTTTATTATTCTTTGCGGGGAAGATAGAGTTTTTAATGTTAATCAAGGAGCCAAAGGTTTAAATACCAATACTGACCCTGAATGGAGAGCAAACCTAATGGTATTTGCTCCTGATACAATGTTTGAGAGAAAAAACAAGTTTTATTTTCAGGGTGGATTAATTGTCTATGGCTATAATGAAAAAGGTTCTCAAGCAACCTTTACTACACCATATCTAAATAGCGAAGGGGAATCGCCTTGGATAGCATTGTTTGAATTGTTTGATGGTGCAGGAATTAGTATTATTCCTCCAAATACCGCCTCTTTAAATGATATTATTTGGGAAAACAGTTATGTTGCGGTTCCATTTACATAATAAAAATAGAGGACAAATAGATGAAAAACATAATGCCATTAAAATATAAAACAAAAGGTTTTACATTAATTGAAGTTATATTAAGTATAGCTATACTTGGTATACTTTCGGTTACTTTTGTTACTATATTTGGAACTGGATTGGAGTTGGTTAGCAATTCGGCACAATCCACAAGAGCAACTCAAATAGCCGCTGGTGAACTTGAAAACTGGTATTCTGGCGATCCATATATTAATACAACGACTACGGATAGCATCTTTTCATTGACATTTCCAGGTGCAAACATCTTAGAAAACGGGAAAATAATTATTGGCAAAGATGATAATGGCATAAACACCTTAAAAAGTTTTGGCATTTCTGAAAATTTTAATTTGACAAATGAAGTTATTGTTTCTAAAAATGACCTAACAATAAATGGACATATATTTTCCATTCATTCTTCAGAAATTTGCACAAAAACATATACATTTTTAGATACAAAAAATGTTTTGTCTTTTGAACCCAGCACAATTTATACTAATACTACACCTTTATCAAGTAACTTTACAAATTATTATTATATGGGGACTTATCAAGAAAAATATACTTTAATTCCAATTGCACCTGTTGCACAACCTTATGTTTCCTACAATGGAGTAAACAAAACTTTTAATTTAGCAACAAACAACACATATTATTATGTTTCTGATTTTGATATTACTCAAAGTGGAACTATTACTATTACAAATAATACAATAAACAAAAGAAAACTTTTTATTTTTATTCGTGATAGTTTTAATATTAGAGCTTCAAATAGATTATCAATATCAATTACGGGAATAGGACAAGCATATACTTCAGTATTTTTTATTTATTGTGGTTCATTACCTGCAATGCTGGATGGCGAATACGATCCAGTGACGGAGGAGTTTAATAAATCATTAGGAATTACAGCAAATATTATTGGGACTTATATTTATTCTCCAAATGCTGATTTATCCTTTTTTGGAAATAATATTTCTGGAGTTGTTGGTCTATCTGTGAAAGTGAATGGAACAACATGGGTAGCCCCAAATAACACTATTACAAATAAACCTTGTTGGCGAGATTTAATTGTAATGCTACAAGGAAGTTAGATAAGGTGGGGATGAAAATTGAAAAATAAAAAAAAACGCGGTTTTACAATAGCTGAATTAATTGTAGCAATTGCGATTGTCGCAATAATTGGCATACCTATTTTTACTGTGTTTTTAACTTCCTTTAATTCTTTTAATCTCACTTCTCGAGCTTCTACGGCACAAAGTTATGCATCTATTGCATTAAATTATATTATAAATGAAATTTCATATGCAGAATACACTACTATACTTACCGACTATTCGCCTGAAAGTGGTTATAACTATATTTATGTTAATAATGGAGTAATTTATTGTGATAAAGATTCAGTAATATCTGAAATATTAAGGGAAGATATGCTTGATAAAGAAAATATGACTTCGGCAATTTCGTTTTCCTCAAATGGTGGAAAAATAATTATAGTGGAAATTTTTATTAGAGATAAAACTACTAATGAAGCAATTTTTGAAATAGATAAAGAGATTTTTGTTCAGAATATACCACCTGGTATGACTATTGGCTTTAGTCCGGGCACAGTAGTAGAATACACAATGCCTAACTAATTGAATAATAATTTTTTTGGGGAGTGATTATATTTTCGCTCCCCAAAAAAAACAAACATTTATTATAGCATTTTCATTATTATGGTTGATATGTTTGGTCTTCATAAGTAACACTATGAACCCCAAGGTCACTGATTGTAACAATAAATTCATAAGAATCATTTGAACCTAAATTTGCTTTTACAGCAGTCATATAATCTCCTGTATCAGAACTTAATAAAGGTCCGTTTTCAGGGAGTGAGGTATTTAAAGAATTTGCGGCAAATTTTGCATAAACAGCTTGTGCAGCAGAGAATATTGCACGAGCATTAGCCAAATTAGCAGAATCAGATGAATTGCTCACGAAGGTTACCATTGAAGGAACAATTATAGTTACCATAACAGCAATTATAGCAATAACAACAATAAGTTCAATTAAAGTAAAACCATTTTTTTTATGTAATTTGGGCATTGCTTTTCACCTTTTCTAAAAGAAAATATAATTATCTCTTTCTTTTATTTTTAATATTATCCATATTAATATTAATATAATGAGATTCCAAAACCGCACCACATTTTTCACAATTAAATTGCTGATTTTGTTCTACTTCTCCACAATTCGGGCAAGATGAATACTTAACTTGTCCTTCAGGAATTTGTTCGAGTTGTTTTAAGTTATTTTTATTTCTAATAATTAAAAATACTATTAAAAATATTATTATTATTCCTGCTATTACAACAATTATTGGCAACAAAAAATTATTGGGAACCTCAATTTTAAAGTCATCAGGTTTAACAACAATCGGGCTTAAAACATTTATTCTATGCGTGGGGCTTGACTTGTTTACATTATCTCCAACAATTTTTACTGTTGCATTATATATTCCTTCATTTTCTAAATGTAATTCGCAAATATATCTCGAACCATTTGCAGTCATTGGGATTTCAACTATTTCGCCAGTGCTATCTCTTTTAAATAAAACTTTTGCATTATAACCCTTGTAAATGCTAAGTTCAGTTGTTGGTATATCATTAGAAACAATTTGTGCAATGAAAGATATTTTATTGCCGGCATAATAATTAGTTTTTTCATTTAATATATCTGTTTTTATAGTGAAATCAAAATTTTGGATTGTATCAATTTTTATTTTGTCTCCCGGAACTCCAGTTCCAGTAATTCTCCAATCGCCTTTTGCTGGTTTTTGAATTTTAATAATTGAAAAAGACTTTGAGTAAATAGTTATTTTATCAAGTTCAACACCAGATAGTATTGTTCCGGATGGGGAATACAATTTCAAGTCATTAATTTTCTTAGTTGAATGTATTATAATGTTTACTTCCTCAACTCCAAAAGCAGGAACCTTGAATTTTACATCAAAAACACCTTCTCCTTCAAAGATTTGATTGGTTTTATTCTCGTTAATTAAATTATAAAAAGAATTAAAAGCAAATGTTAAATCCAAAGGAGTACTTATTTCAATGAACTTTCCGCCAGTTTCATCTGATAAAAATTTCATTTCATCAGAATTAACTTTTCCGTTTGCATTTAAGCCAACGCAGTAGACGGGATATTTGTTTTGTTTTGCATAGTCAATTGCTTGAGTTTTTAATGAATTTGATTCTTCAATTGTGCCTGCTCCATTGCCCGACAAATCAGTGTTGCCATCAGTCATTAAAACGATAACGGAAGGGAAATCTTCATTTCTATTATTATTTAGCATTTGAGTTCCATTATACAAAGCTTTTCCTATGTCAGTTCCACTAATAACCGGAGCATTTTCAAAAAGACTAATAATTGAGTTTTTATCCTCATTATTGTTTATTTCAATCATTTCTTGCTTAGAAATAATTTGGTCATTAAAAACTAATCCTCCGACCTTATTACCTGTTTCGGATAAAACCCCCAAGAAATATCTAATAGCTTCAATCCTCCAACCTTGTGGGTCAGTGGACGAAATTGAGCCACTTCCATCCATAATAAAAAGTATATTAAATTTATTAGTTTTAGAATTTTCTTCGGCAAATGTAAAAAAAATGCTACTAATAATTATAAAGATTAAGAATATAAATAAAACAACTCTTGATAAAATCTTCATATTTTCTCCTATAATTAATATTTAGTTTCTTTATCTATATAATCTAAAATAATTCAAAATATCAAAAAGTCACTAATAAAATACAATCGAGCATTGACTATTATAATCTTTAAAAATTGACAAATAAAAATACAATTTCTTAAATTAAATTTAACATATAAATATTATTTTGTCAATAGATTAATAACATTGGGTTATAAATAAATTTCTTAACAAATTCTTCAATTAAGGTTTCGTTTTGGAAAGCATTTTTGTCAACATTTTCAATTATTTCCCATTGTTCAATGTGAGAAACCTTTTGATTGTTTTCTAACAACTTTAATTCGCCAACTGTTTCAACTTCAAGAATATCTTTATTTGTATAAGTTTCAAAAGAGCAACCATTATCGGGATAAATGGCATCTTCATTATGAGTAAATTTCTTTACAAAAGCAACTCCTTTATTCACATAAGCCGCCCACCCTTTTCTATTATCAATCCCAATTTTAAAAGGGCAAGTTGCATTTATATCCTGTATTAAAGTAATATATTTTTTGCCAAACATTACTCTTGCATCATTCATATTTGTATAATCCCAAAGAATTAAATTTCTATTACTAAGCCAACCATTTTTATGGTCATTCCATTCTAATAGTTCAATTCCGCCCTTGTCCATTACAGTTAATGCCCAGGGTGCAAATTCCTTTGTTTTACCAGAAAGATTAGTAATATGGTGCTCAACTAAAACCTTTTCATTTTCAAGTTTTAATTCTAATTCGCATAAAAATCCTGTTACCTCTTGAATATTTGGCGTAAATAAAACTTTATTATCATTAACTTTATATGAAACTTTTTCATTATCCGGATAATAAGTTGTAATATATTCAGGGCTTATCCACAGCCTATGTCCTCCATAAATATGCCATTTGCTATTCTTACCAAAAGTTTCTTTTAATTGTGTGCTATCATTTACTAACCTATCTTCAATATCCTCAAAAAAAAGATTGTCTCCATTGCAAAGAGAATAACTAATAATTCTTGGGCCTATATCAAGAGTTACCTTTAATTCTACTTTTCCATTAGATATTTCTAAACAACGACCAAAATTTTTATAACTATTTTCCTTAATACTAATTGACATTTTATTATTCCTCTTTCATTATTATTTTTATTGAATAAATTTTATTTTCCATTATTTATAATATATCTCGCTTGCTATTCTGTCAAGCACTCATAATAAATTTTATACTAAATTAGTAAATTTATATTCGCTTATCTTGACAAAGTTCATTTTAGATGTTACCTTTATATTGCATTTTGCGAAAAATTACAAAATTTTATTTTTGAGGTGTAAAAAACTATGACAAAGAAAGCAAACATTTTTATTTTATTGTGTTTTATTGCACAATTACTTGCAATATTTATTTCATTTATATTTGTATCTGATTTAAAGGAACTTCATTTGTTGAAATTAGGATTTTTTGATTTTGATAATTATTTTATTAGTTTAACTCAAATTATTTTAATTCCTCTTTTTTTGTTGCTTGTTTTTCTTTTAAAAAAGAATACTATTTTTTTAAGAATATTTTCTGTTATTTTATCCTGTATGTTTTTTATTAGAGGATTCATTCTAATTGATTTATTAATTTCACTTAATAATAATTTAGAAACAAATAGCTTTGACTTTTTTTATTATATTCAAATTGCTTTATTTGTTTTTATTGCGTTTAGTGTAATATTTTTTATATTTTCACTAAAAAAACTTAGCAAAGTTTTTTTAAAGGCAAGCTCAATTAGTGGAATTGTTTTATATTCTCTATTGTTTCTTGTTTTTATTATTAGTTACTTTTTTTTAAATGAGCAATTTAATGGTAAAGTATTATTTTTGATTTTATCAATAATAATTGTTGATTTATTTAATTTTATTGAATTATTTATTATTAAACAAATTTCTAATAAATAATTTTTTTTTACTAATAAAAGTTATGAAAAAATCTCACCTTCAAATAAATGAAGGTGAGATAATTTTTGTTTATTTAAGGATTTTTAAATTGTTATAGCCTTAAATATTTGATTAATTCTAATGCAATGTCAATTAGCTAACAACAAGAGTTTGTGTAGCAATTGCATCATAGTAACCAAAGTTATTAGCATCCTTAGCTAAAACTCTAATTGTATATGTGCCTGCTTTTCTTGGAATAATTGTTGTTGAATTGCTCATTGAGTAATCTTGAACTAATACAGAACCCATATCAGCATCAGAAATCTCAAAACGATACATTACATTAAGTTCATTTGTAGCTGTAGCCGATGCACTTACTGAAACAGCTGTTCTTGGAGCTGCTGTTGGAGCTGCTGTGATTACAACATCTGAAACTGCTTGGTCAGCTCCGCCAATATTAAATGCATATTTTGCGGAATCTTCATAAGAAGCATCTGTTCCTGCAAAATCAATGGCTCTAACTCTTACAACGATATTATAATAACCTGCTTGCATTGGTCTCCATACTAAATCATTGTCTATTGAATAATCTTGAACTAATCTTAAGCCTCTTGCATCAAGTTTCCAGAATGAATACTCAATACCAGCATCTAATCCTGCTGTAATCTTAATATACTCTGTCTTACTTGCAGAATCCAAGTCAGCTAATGGTGCATAAACTATTCCATCTGCACTACTTTCAAATGTAACTGATGGAAGTTCAACTGCATCTCCAGCAGCTCTTGCAACTGTTATAGTCTTGACAACACCATCACTAATTGATATGCATTCAGTATCTTTTACAGAAGCAAATACTTGATATACACCTGGATATGCAATAGCTGTTTCAAAACTTGAATTAGTAGATGATAAGAATGATGTTCTACCTGGTTCACTAATTGAAAATCTATAATTTCCTGCTATAGTTGCATTCATTGAGAATGAATTAGAAATACCAGCTGTTCCAGTTGCAGGAATTGTATAGCCACTAATTTCTGGAACATCAACTGCTGAATTAACAA
>CAZFQD010000028.1:0-18967 GCA_964520885.1 uncultured Oscillospiraceae bacterium
AAAACTGAAACATCTCTATCCAGATGTCAAGTTTTAAATGTTACGAGGTACTACAATTTCTCGGGTTATAAAACAAATGAAAGAATATGTTACTAAGCAAATTGGATATTCTATTTGGCAAAAATCATTTTATGACCATATTATTCGCAATGAACAATCCTTTAAGGAAATTTATGAATACATAGAAAATAATCCCATAAATTGGAACACGGATAAATATTATTATAAAATTTAATTTCTAAGGAATGATTTTGATGAGCGAACTTCCAAAATATAAGCCTGATTGGTTAAAGGTTAAAGCTAATACTGGTGAACAAAACCTAAGAGTTTTGTCAATACTAAATGACCTTAAAATAAATACTGTTTGCCAAGAGGCATCCTGTCCAAATTGTGGAGAATGCTTTGCAAAAAGCACAGCAACATTTATGATTTTAGGCAAAAACTGCACAAGAAATTGCACATTTTGTAATGTAACTAAGGGGAAACCACAAGAGATTGACTTTGATGAGCCTAAAAATATTGCCAATGCTGTTTTAAAATTAGGACTTAAACATATTGTAATCACAAGTGTTACGAGGGACGATTTAGAGGATGGTGGAGCAAGTAGGTTTTGTGAATGTATTAAGGAAATTAGAAATATCTGCAATAAGGATATAATTATTGAGGTTTTAATTCCCGATTTTAAAGGCGAAATTTCTTCTTTAAAAATGGTAATTAATGCTAAGCCTAATATCATTAATCACAATGTTGAAACTATAAAAAGACTATACCCTGTTTTAAGACCTATGGCTGTTTTTGAAAGGTCATTAGAACTTTTGAAAAGAGTGAAAGAAATAAACCCAAGTATTATTACTAAAAGCGGATTTATGGTTGGAGTATCAGAAAAATACGATGAAGTAATTAAGTTAATGAAGGCTTTAAGAACGGTTGACTGTGATATTTTAACAATAGGTCAATATTTAGCCCCATCAAAAAGGCATTATCCAATTTTTGAATATATTCATCCGGATATTTTTTTACAATATGAAAAAATCGGCTTAGAATTGGGCTTTAAATATGTAGCCTCAGGTCCTTTGGTCAGAAGTTCTTATTATGCCGAAAAAGCATATAATAAAATAATGGGCACTTCTAATTAGATAAAAGAGACTGCACATATTGATACAGTCTCTTTTTATATTAAGCACAACTTTAATAATATCATTATGTGCCAAAAAACGCACACCAATATTAAAAAGAGGTTGTGCGATTTTTCTTTTGTTCTATTATTATTTTATGATTTTTTTCAGCTTTTGCTACTTAAATGAAATTAGAATTATAATATTAAAAAAATAATTGTAACAATGCGTAATATTAAGCAATTTAAAGATATTGGCATTAATTAGTATTAATATATAGGTAATTTAATGTAACTACTATTGATTTCTATAAATAATTGTTTACAATGAAATTCTATGGTTTTTTAAATAAAGAAAAAATTCATTATCATAAATAAGGGGTGGTCAAATGTCTAAATCAAAACACAATAAAACACCGTTATACACCGCATTAGAAAAATATGCTTTGGAAAAATTAACACATTTTGATGTCCCCGGTCATAAAAAATTGAAGGCTTTAGGCGGAATATTTAGCAATGAACTTTTGGCATTTGATGCTAACTCTACAAAAGAACTTGATATGCTATCAAACCCAAATGGGATTATAGCAGAGGCAGAGGGATTATTGGCAGAAGCATATGGTGCTGATTTTGCATTTATGTTGGTAAATGGTTCAACCTTTGGAGTTCAAGCTATGATAATGGCAAGTGTAGGACCAAAGGAAAAAATTATTATGCCCAGAAATGTTCATAAATCTGCTATTAATGGAGTTATTTTATCTGGAGCCATACCAGTTTTTATTGAGCCGGAAATTGATTATGAATATGGTATTGCAAATGGTGTGGATTATGAAGTAGTTAAGAAAACACTTAAAGAAAATCCTGATGTTAAGGCCGTGCTTTTAGTTAACCCAACTTATTTTGGTGCTATTTCGGATTTAAAATCAATTATTTCTTTTTGCCATAGAAAAAATATTGCAGTATTAGTGGATGAAGCACATGGTGCACATTTTCCTTTTGGAAGTTTTTTGCCTTATTCGTCAAGCTATTATGGTGCTGATTTATGCACTGTAAGTATGCACAAAACCTGCGGTTCATTAACTCAATCCTCAATTTTGCTATTAAATGAATATCATTATAAACGCCACGAGATTAGGGCTATTATTAATCTAATGCAAACAACAAGTGCATCTTATTTGCTTATGGCAAGTATGGATTTAGCAAGAAAAGAATTAGCTCTTAATGGAGAGAAATTATATGATGAATTATATGATATAATAGTAGAAGCTAAAGCAATAATAAATAATATTAATGGATTATCCTGTATAACAAGTGATAGAATAGATGGCAAGGGTGTTTTTGATTATGATGAAACTAAGATAGTTGTTAAGGTTAATGAATTAGGCTTTTCAGGATTTGAAGTTTATGATATACTAAAAAATGAATATAATGTTCAAATGGAACTTGCAGAAACTTATTGTGTTTTAGCTGTAGTTGGCATTGGAGATACTCGTCAAACAATTTTTAATTTAGTAGAAGCCTTAGAGGATTTAAGTAAACGATATTACAAGAAAAAGCCCCCTTTTAAGGTTGAAATGGCTGAATTTTTTGAAAGGCCAAAAACTGTTATAACTCCAAGAGATGCATTTTTCACTCCTCAAAGATTAGTAAAAATAGAGAATGCTGTTGGGGAAATTTGCGGTGAATCTATTATGATTTATCCACCCGGTATTCCTTTGATTATTCCGGGGGAGAGAATTAGTAAAAATATTGTTAAACAATATTGGTTTTATGTAAATCAAAATTGCGTTATGTTAAATGATGAAGAAGATGTTGGTTTTATTACAATTTTAGGAGAAGCGTAATTCAAATTGCAATGTGCAATTTGAATTAACAATTAACAATTAACAATTAAGGTTGAAATGCTACGCATTTCTATTAAATTTATTTTTGAGAGGTAATTATGAGTAAATTTATTTCGTGTTCTGCGTCTTATAAAGAGGCGAAAATAGTGCTTTTTGGAGCACCTTTTGATGGAACTGCTACTTTTCGCAGTGGTTCACGATTTGCTCCTGCTCAAATAAGGACAGATAGTTATGCTTTGGAGGATTATTCTCCTTATTTTGATAAGGAAATAAAAGAATGTAGCATTTATGATGCGTTGGATTTAGAATTGCCTTTTGGAAATACTAAAAAGGTTTTAAATCAAATCGGTAGGTTTGCAAAAAAAATCATTAAAGACAATAAAAAGCCTTTAATGATTGGCGGAGAGCATTTAATTACCTTGCCTGTGGTTGAAGAATTATTCAAAGAGTATAAAGACCTTTGCATTATACATTTTGATGCTCATACTGATTTGCGAAAAGAGTATTTAGGTGAAAAACTATCGCATTCTACTGTTATGTATAAATGTTGGGAACTTTTAGGGGATAATAAAATTTTTCAATTTGGTATTCGCTCAGGCACTAAGCAAGAATTTTTATGGGCAAATGAGGGGCATACTTTTTTAAATAAATTTAATTTTGACAATTTGGATAAGATAAAAGAAATAATAGGAAACAGGCCTGTTTATTTTACTCTTGACTTAGATGTTTTAGACCCTTCAGTTTTACCCGGAACAGGAACACCAGAACCAGCAGGAGTAACATTTAAAGAATTAATTGAAGCACTTAAAACAATAAACGGCTTAAACATTGTGGGTGCCGATGTTGTTGAACTTTGTCCGCACTATGATTTAAGCGGAATTTCAACCGCCGCCGCTTGTAAAGCAATAAGAGAAACATTGTGTATTTTATAATTTTATTGATAGCCAATAAAAGTTGGGATAAAATATGGAACGGTTAAAAAACCGTTCCATTTTAGTGCTTTTATATTAATATTTCGTCGCTTGCAATAACCTTTATTTCTCATTAAATCTCCGTTATTACCACCAAAATCATTGGCTTTCTCTTTGTTTTTTCATAAAGGTATTCAGATAAGACCTCTTTAACCTTATTTTTAATTGAAGCCCAATCATTTATTCTATTAACTTCACATTTTAGTAAAACTTCACGACAAACAGATTTAATGTCCTCCATTAAACTCTCAGATTCCTTAACATAAACAAAACCTCTAGATACTATATCAGGTCCTGAAAGCAATGCTCCGTTTTCATCATCTAAAGTGGCAACAACAACTATTAAACCATCTTCTGCAAGATGTTTTCTATCTCTTAAAACAATATTTCCAACATCGCCAACACCTAAACCATCAACTAAAACCTTGCCGGAAGGAACACTGCCAGTGATTTTCCCTGAAAATCTATCCAGTTCCAAAACAGAGCCTATTTCTAATATAAATATATTTCGTGTGTCCATACCCATATATTTTGCTACTCCGGCGTGCTTTTTTAGATGCCTATATTCTCCGTGAACAGGAATAAAGTATTTTGGTTTTGCAAGTGCCAAAACTAATTTTAACTCCTCTAAACAAGCATGCCCCGAAACATGAATTTCTGCTAACGATTCATAAATAACTTCTGCTCCGGCTTTAAATAACTCATTAATTATCTTTGAAACAGATTTTTCATTGCCCGGAATAGGAGAGGCAGAAATAACAATTAAATCATTTATTCCTATTTCAACCTTTTTATGTTCAGAAAAAGCCATACGATAAAGTGCCGACATTGGTTCGCCTTGACTACCTGTTGTTATTAACACCATTTTTTCTTGAGGATAACGAGAAATAGCATCTATGTCCACTAATACACCATCTGGAATTTTCATATAGCCTAACGAAGTTGCAACACTAATGATATTTACCATACTTCGTCCAGAAATAGCGACCTTACGGTCATTCTTAGCGGCGGCATCAATAATTTGCTGAACTCTGTGAACATTTGAGGCAAAGGAAGCAACAATTAATCTTCTTCCTCCACTTTTTTGGAAAATGCTATCAAGCGATTCTCCAACCTTTCGCTCAGACATTGTAAAGCCGGGTCTTTCAACATTAGTTGAATCGGACAATAAAGCAAGAATACCTTTTTTGCCAAGTTCACCAATTCTCGCTAAATCCATCATTTCTCCCTCAATGGGAGTTAAGTCAATTTTAAAATCACCTGTGTGCAAAACCGTGCCAATAGGAGTGTGAATTGCCAAAGCTACAGCATCAGCAATTGAATGGTTTACTCTAATAAATTCCACTTCAAAACTACCAAGTTTAATTCTGCCACCAATTTTAACCTCAATTAAATTGGATGTTTGACTTAATCTTGCCTCTTTTAACTTTTTGGCAACAATACCGAGTGTAAGTCTTGTGCCATAGACTGGCAAGTTAAACTCTTTAAGTACATAGGGCAAAGCCCCTATATGGTCCTCATGTCCATGAGTTAATACTATTGCAGAAATTTTATTTATTATTTTTGCAACATAAGTCGTGTCTGGAATAACTAAATCTATTCCAAGCATCTCACCGTCTGGAAACGCAAGCCCACAATCAACTATAAAGGCATCGTCTCCGTATTCGAAAACCGTCATATTCTTGCCAATCTCGTTAAGACCACCAAGAGGCACGATTTTCAACTTTTCAGTTTTTGTCATTGTTATTTTCCTCCAAATCATCATTTGAAGCATTGTTTAGAACCACAATATTAATTAAAAATCATTGTGAAATTAAAAGTTCACAGTAATAATAACCAAGACCTAATGCACTATCGCTCCTGCATAGGTCAAAGCATAATTTTAAACAAAGCTATTAATTTTTTTATTGCCAAGAGTATATATAATATGCCTCAAGCATTAAAATTCATTTTCTAATATTTTACTTTATTTATTTAAATAAGTCAACCCCCTTCTTTAATATTTTTTATAAATTCCTCAAAACTAATGCTAAGTTCCTTTGCAATTTCAGCCTTGTGTGCCTCTACTCTAATGATAAATTGTTTGCCTTTTTTTAAAGGAGTGATTAATACATTCCCATTTTCTAAATTAAGCCTAATCCCCTCGTTATGCTCTTTGTTACTACATTCATATTCAGATAGTTTTCTCATAATATGCCCTTTCCCGCTTATAGCATTTACACTTGTAACTACTGTGTAAAAAGGAGTAAGGGAACTGACAAATTTATTTAGGGTTTGTTTGGTTTTTTCTAAAGCCTTTAATATATACATAGCACCTATGCAACCATCTATAAATAGCATATTCACAACTTTTGAAGAAAATTCATCCTCATCGGATATTATTCTAATAATATTAGCATTAAATTTTTGGGCAATTTTTTCTAATTCCATAGGTGCATCATAAGGAACTACTAATTCTTTTGCTCCACATATAAAATATGCTTGTGCCAATAATGCTTTTGTACTTTCGGTAGAATAATAATTGCCTTTTTCATCCGAAAGGGATAGAGACATACCATCAGGGCTAATAAACAATGATATTCCTTGTGCATTGATTTTGCCATTGCTTGAAATAATAGTTTCTTTTACTATATTTAATAAATCTAAATTAGGGCAATTAACCAATACTTTAAAGCCTTTTAAGTCAGCAGGACATAGTTCTTTTATATATGCTTTATATAAATTTTTTATTCCACTAATTTGCTCATATTCTTTTAATATTGTAGTTTGACGAATATTATCTTGCTTAAAAAACGCACTTTCAATTTTTCTTTCTTGTGCTCGCTTTAACAATGCACCTTTTTGACCACAAAGTTTAATTAAAGTTTTGCCTTGATTTTCATTAATATAAATTCCTGCACTAGCACCATATTTTCGCGATGCAAAATGCCAAATGTTTTCTGAACACTCCAAAATATCAAAGACTTCACCTCCCACCGATAATATACCGCTTGCTAATGAAAGAGAAAACATTTTTGCTGAATTTCCTCCTGCATTAGCAATTAATATTAGTTTGTCTTTTGTGGAAACACAAATTGCTGCTCCTATTTTTGCTAAAAGTTCAGGAGTTATATCTAAACCGGTATCTCCATAAATTCCATCTTCATCAAAAAGCCCCTCTTTTACCTCGCCCCAAATAATATTTGAAGTGGCTCTTTGATTTTCTCCAATTGTTTTACAAGGCCAAAGTTTTACTCCTTTATCTATTTGGCTGTTTTTCCCAACCACACATTTTTCCCCAAGTATAGCACCTTCAAATATTCTTGCCCCTTCCTTAATTATGCAGTCATTAGCTAATATTGCCCCTCTAATTTCGTTCATATTTCCTATAAAGCAATTGTCATATACTACCGATTTTTTAATAGTAGCCCCCTCTTGAACCACAACATTATCTCCTATAACTGAATATGGTCCAATAATTGTCCCATCTCCCAATGCAACATTGTTTCCTATGACGCAAGGTGGAATTACTATTGCTTTGTTTTTTGTAGTTGCAAGGCTTATTTCACATTTAAACTTTCCTTCTAATGCATCCAAATTGCATTGTAAATAGGCATCTTCCGAACCAATATCACACCAATAGCCAGATGCTGTATAGCCAAATAACGGCTTTTTTTCCTTTAACATAAGGGGGAATAAATCCTTGCCAAAATCAAAAGAATTATCTTGTGGAATTAAATCAAGGCACTCTTTTTCTAAAATATAAATCCCTGTATTTATTGTGTTAGAATAAGCTCTGGACCAAGAGGGCTTTTCAATAAATCTTTCAATTCTGCCATCATTAGCTGTAAGCACAACACCGTATTCAAGAGGCTCCTCAACCTTTGTTAATATTAGTGTAGCCATCGCCTTTTTTTCCTTATGAAATGCAATTGCAGACTTTAAATCATAATCGCAAGCCGCATCACCACTAATTACAATAAAAGTATCATCAATGAAACTACTACAATTTTTTATCCCTCCAGCAGTTCCTAATGGCTTAGTTTCTTCAAAATAGGTTAAGTTTACTCCAAAGTTCTCTCCATTTCCAAAGTAATCCTTAATAATTTGAGGAAGATACAAAAGTGTTGCCGCCGCCTGCGTAATTCCATTGTTTTTTAATAGGGTAAGTATGTGTTGCATTATGGGTTTGTTTGCTATTCTTGTCATTGGTTTTGGCATTGAACAAGTTAGTGGTCTAAGTCTTGAGCCTTCTCCCCCTGCCATAATAATTGCTTTCATAAAAAACTCATCCTTTCATTTTTTTAAGATAAGAATTGTGTTTTGTGCATAGATATATTATCAACAGTTTTTAGGAAAATTATTACAAAAAAATAAATAAATAAAAAAGACCTTAAAAGCTAATTGCTTAATTAAGGTCTTTAAATAATTAATCCTATATTTAAATCAATTCAGAAATTAATAATTTTAAAATAAATTCTATTTTCTCAAATGGCTTAATTTTTTTTATTTTGCCACTTTCCTGTGCTTTCACTCTGCTAAAAACAAGGCAATTACAAGGCTCAATTCCCAAGGCATAATCTGTGCTTTTCATAGATTTCCACTGGGTTAAAATAGGCAGGTTTTTCTGTTCGTATTCTATTATTGCTTTAATTCCCAACCTATTATTTATAATTTGAATTTTTACTTTTCCATCTTTATCTGCCACAACATCACGATAAAATACTTGTTCATCATAATTATCTAATGGTAAACTATTTTTTTCACTCTCTTTTAAGCCGATTTCCGCATTTTTATCACGGGGTTCAATGTTATTTTGAGGGAAAATTATTTTAGTGTCCTCATCTAAAAAAGGAAAGCCAAAATTAAAATGATAAAGTAACATAAAGTCCTCCTCATAAGGAGAATTGTTTTCCAAAACATCATTAATAATTATTTCATTTTGCCCTAATTTAGATGAAATGGTTCTTTTTAAACAAAGATTACTTCCAAAAAGAGCAGATTCATTCATTTCTCCATAAGCCTCTAAAACATACTCATTGCCAACCCAATAACCCCTCGCAGAAGTGTTTTGTGCGGGAGTTATGCCAATTCTTCCGTGAATAGGATGATACTCGCCATTTTCTTCACAAGAGCTACCTACATTTTTTAGACCACAGGTAAAAAGCATTCCTCCTGTAACATAATACAAAAAATCATTTCCAAAGGGATGTGCATATTTTGGAGATGTAATTCCCGGCTTTGCAAGTAATGAAATATTCGTTCCTTTAAAACTTAGTGAGGTTATATCAAGACATTTTGAGGGGACAAGGGTATATTCTAATCCTCCACCAGTTTTAACTGTGTAAATGTTTGTGCCATCGGCTTTCCCATCCAAAAGACTTGATTTTGTAATGCTTCCGATTTGATTAATATTCCCACAGTATCGTAGCATTTCTTCCTTGCTATAATCTTTTTCATTTAATCGTGCCATATTCAACCTCCAAAATTTATATTAGACCATTTTCGTAATTATCCATAAATTTTAAAATTTCTTCTTCGGATTTAATTCCTGTGGAAGCACCCTTGGCCATAACACAATGTGTTCCAACTGCATTTGCAAATTTACCGCATTCTGGCAAGTTTTTTCCTTTAACTAATGCAGTTAAAAAACCGGCACAAAAGGAATCACCCGCTCCGGTTGTATCAACTGGTTTTATTCTATCATAGGTTGGGATGCTATACATTTCGCCACCCTTTGTCTTTATAAAACAGCCATCTTTGCCCAATTTAATTACCACAGTTTTTGGTCCCATTGATAAAAATACATCAGCTATTTCTTCTGGTTTTGTTTTGCCAGATAGTTCCACAGCCTCTTCATAGCTTGGCAAAAAATAATCAATATATGGCATTGAAGCCCCTAGGACTTTCATCCATCGTCCTTTTGAATCCCAAGCTGTATCTAATGCAGTTACTTTACCTTTTTGCTTGCATTTTTTTAAGAAAGTTGCACAGCCCTCGCCATCAAAACTTGGCATTAACATTTTTCCTGCTACAAAAATTAATTTGGCTTTATCAATAATTGAATAATCAATATCGCTTTCAACAAAAGTCGCATTTTCCCCTAAGCAATGAATAAAAGAGCGTTCTCCGTCTGCCATAACAATAACAAGCGAAGCAGAAGTAGAACCATTTTCATTAATAATCAAGCCATCAGTATCAACGCCATATTCCTCAAAAGCACTTTTCATAAATTTTCCAAAGCCATCGTTACCCATTTTGCCAATAATAGCTACATTAATTCCAATTTTCGCCATATCAATAGCTGCACTTGCAGCACAGCCCCCTGTATAAAGAGAAAGAGTATCTACAAGCTCCAATTTGCCTTTTGCAGGTATTTTTTCAACCGGCTTTGCAATAGCATCTGCAACTATTATTCCTACACAAGCAATATCTATCATTTTTATCTCCTCAAATTATTTTCTTTATTTTGAATTCATTTTCCTTTAAAGTCTCAGCCATTTTTAATAAAGTTATATGATTTTTTTCCTTTTCTAACTGCTCATAATATGGCTTAATATATTTATCCTCTTTTATATCACATAAATTATGTAATGTTTGGTCAATTCCATTCTCAATTATATTTTCAAAAAAGAGCCCTGCCGCTATTCCAATGGAAATATAAATTGGTGCAATATTTTGCCTCTCACACATCTTAATTGCACCGACAAAACGGTCATTTGCAGATAGTTTTCTTTTTATATCCTTGCCAACTCGCTGAGTAGTATCTCCTAAAGCAATATTGCTAAATCTTAATAATAAATCTTCAATATGCTCTAAAATGCTTTGAAGAGGAATATTGTATTTTTTTGAAAGTGCAATAGCACTTTCTGTCATTGCCCTTTGAACAATTATTTTAATTGTGGGATTTTCTATAGCCTGCCAAATATATTCGCAACCTATAAGGTTTCCTAAATAAGCAGTCAAAGCATGCCCCATATTGTGAATATATAACTTTCTTTTTATGTAAAATTGGAAGGGGGAGAATGGAAATAAATGTGGTACGCGTGGAATTTCACCCTTAAATGCATCCTTATCAATTGGAAGTTCACAATAACTTTCAACACAAACTCTAAGAATATTTTCCTTTTTCATTTCTTCGGTCATTATAGGAACCATTCTCCCAATAGATGCTTCAACTAAACCAACCTGCTTATTAAATATTTCCTTTTCTTTTTCATTTAACTGTTCGGTAATTAACTTGTATAATAACTTATCTGCATCAATTAAGTTTTCACAAATAATAATATTAAGTGGCTTTTGATTTCCTATTTCAATTCTTTTTCTAAAACCTGCAATTAAGTTTGGCACTATTTTCGGCAAAACATTTACCCCAACTGCTGTTGCCATTAAACTACAATTAGCAATTGCAATTGCTACATTTTCTGTATCAATTCCATTTATTCCGCTTACATTATTAACTATAATTTCTTTAGTGCCTTTATTAGATACAATGCTAATAGGATAACTTTGTTGATTATTTAATGCGTTTACTACTTCCATATTTACATCTATAAACAGGATATTATAGTTAGCATTAGAAAATATTTCTCCAATAAATCCTCTACCTATATTTCCTGCACCATATTGAACAAAAGTTTTCATTACTTTACCTCTGGGATTCTTTTTATATTCTGATCAGTAAATATATCGCCCTCATCATAACTGCTTGTTGAAAATTCGGATACTACTGCACCTTCAGAACCTGCTTTAAACCAATGTTTTGTGTTAGGATAAAGGGTATATTGCTGACCTTTTGTCAGTTTAACTTCGTGAAAAACAGTATATGTTCCCTTTGGAGGCTCTACCCCCCTATTCTGCGTTGGCTCTCCCTCAACATAAAGATATACAGTTCCATATCTGCATCTAAAAGTTTCCTCTTTACCAATATATTCACCTATTTTAGGGTGCCTATGCTCTGGGCAGGTTTGAAAAGGTAAAACAACAAGTTCTTTGGCACATACTCTATCGGTATTTACATATGTCAAAATTTCAAGTCCGGTATTCCATAAATCTCCTAAACCAAAATCTGCAACTTCTATCTTATCTTGCTCCTCTTTTGTAATCACAATATTTGCCTTTGCAAAATACTCAATTGCTTTTTGCTTGGCTTTTTCAAAAAGTTCTTTAGAAATCATAAAAAAATCTCCTTATTTTTATAAAAAAATTGAATTTACTAATTGAATTATACAATAAAATATTATATCTTTCAAGTTAATTTTTATTATACTACAGCAATAGCCTATTTGAAAGAAATTTTTGTATAATATTTGTTGGCATAAAAATGTAAGGGCTGATTTTATAATCAGCCCAATTTTGATAAGTTTGTTTTATCGAGAGTATCTTGCATTACTAAAAAATAAGCAACGAATAAAATATACAAAAACTAACACAGTAAATATAAAAGTAATTACAATTAAAGCTACAATAATTGCTGGTAAAATAAAAATTAAAAGTGGTAAACCAAAAAAGAAAAATAATGCAGCTACAATTGCCCCAACAATTAAACTAATAAAAAATAGCATAGGGCAAAGATAGTTTCTTCCGCAACAATGGTTATCCAAATTTTTCGCCTCCTATTCTTTCATATCTGGTGTCAATAAATTGACACACTATATTATATGAAATATGGAGGTTTAATGATTATCAAATGACTATTGACAACGAAGCAATCTTATATTAATTAGGAATTAGGAATGAGGAATTTCGGTTGAAATGATACGCATTTCTATATTAGAATTAATTTTTTGTTTTGGCTTTTGGCAAAATTAATAATTTCAGCGGTTTCAATAAAATCATCATTAATCACAATAACCATATGAGAAAAATTTACCATTAAACGATTTCTCTTTACAAAACAACCCGCAGTTTTATAAAGAGAAGTGATACCAATCACTTTGCATTTGCTAAGCAATCTATGAAAATAAATGTCACTTGTTTCTATCTTTTTTGAATAGGAAATTCCCGCTTCTAAAACTATATTCGGATATTCGTCCATCAGTTCAATAACTAAATCGGCAAAAAGCAAATCAATATCTTCTTCAAAACTTGAAATGAAATGAGTAAAACCTTTTTTGAAAGCCGATTTTATTTCTGTTCTTATCTTTTGGGTAATTAAATTCGCCTCTTGGTCGCTTATTTTTCTGTTACAAATCATACAACAAGTTTTCAAATGCATAAATAAACCTCCACTTTATAAATGTTTCAGTATTGCAGAATATTTTTATATTCTATTATACAGAATATAATATGCTTTCGTCAATACAGAATGTATAAATATTCTGTAAATTGATAAAATATTGTCAAATAGAGGTGATAGCATTGACTATAAAGCAATTAAAAGAAATGTCAAACAGAATAAAATCAAGGAGATTAGAGCTTGGTTTTACACAAGAACAATTTTCTGAAATAATTGGTATTACATCAAGTTCATATACGAAAATTGAAAATGCTTTTCAAAAGCCTTCAGTGGATACTTTAATAAAAATATCAATAAATTTAAAGATATCACTTGATTATTTAGTATTTGGAAATGAAAAAAATAAGCCAAAAAAGATAACAGACCTTGAAAAACTTGGTGCTGTGTTAGATTATGCTGATATTGAAAAACTAATGCATACTCGGGAAGTTTTAAAAAAACTTGCAAAAGCAAAAGAGAAATAAGTTTTTAATTAAAATGGCTCCATCATAAATTTAAGTCCAAATTCCCATTATTCATATAATAAAAACAAATATAAAGCAAGAAATTAAAGCGATTAAGCTGTATAGTTTCTTGCTCTTTTTTTAAAAATTTGAAAGCGGAAAGTTTCGGATGAAAGACTACGCATTTTTTAATTTAATAGTCGCCACAGGCGACAAGAAACTTGTCAATTCCTAACTCCTAATTATTCCGCTCCGCAACATTTTTTAAATTTCTTGCCACTACCACAAGGGCAAGGTTCATTTCTTCCGACCTTCACGCCTTTTTTAACAGGTTGTTTAGTTTCAGTTCCATCTCCGTGGCTTTCAAATGTTGGAGTTGCAACCTGCTCTCTTTTTAACTGTTCTTGCTTTCTAATTCTAACATTTAAACAATTTCTAACAGTTTCATCTTTTATTTCATTGACCATTTGTTCAAACATATCATAACTTTCCATACGATATTCAACAATTGGGTCTCTTTGAGCATAGGCTCTAAGTCCGATACCCTCTCGTAAATCGTCCATTGCATCAATATGCTCCATCCAATTTCGGTCAACAGCCTGTAAAAGCAAAACTCTTTCGGCTTCACGCATAATTTCCGGAGTGTTTTCAAGTTCTGTATTCTCATAAACTTGTTTTGCTTTTTCTAACATAATTTCTTTTATATTTTCTTTTGATAAGAATTCCATTTCTTGCACTGTAAAATGAAGGTCTCTTTCTGTTAAGAAAATGCCATCAAATTTTGTTCTTAACCCTACAAAATCCCAATCGTCAGCATTAGGGCTTTCCCCAGTAAACTCGTGAATTGCACTATCAATTATCTCTTCAGTCATCTTAATTATAGAACCCTTTAAATCGTCGCCATTTAAAACATTTCTTCTTTGTCCATAAATAATTTCTCTTTGCTTGTTCATTACATCATCATACTGTAAGACATGCTTTCTTCTATCAAAGTTAATGCCCTCAACTCTCTTTTGAGCAGTTTCAATAGAATTTGATAAAATCTTTGCTTCAATAGGTTGGTCATCTGGAAGCCTTAGGGTATTCATTAGATTTAAAACTCTATCCCCACCGAATAAACGCATTAAATCGTCTTCTAATGAAACAAAGAAACGACTTTCGCCGGGGTCTCCTTGACGACCGGCACGACCTCTTAACTGATTGTCAATTCTTCGGCTTTCATGCCTTTCAGTGCCTAAAATGAATAGTCCTCCAGCCTCTTTAACCTCCTGTGCTTCCTTTGCTACTTCTTGTTTGTGTTTATTAAATAACTCATTATATAACTTTCTTGCTGTATTAATTTCCTCATTATCCGTTCCGGCAAAGCCAACAGCCTCAACTATTACCTCATCGCTAAAACCTTGCTTTTTAAGTTCTGCTCTTGCCATATATTCAGCATTGCCACCAAGCATAATATCAGTTCCTCTACCTGCCATATTAGTAGCAATGGTAACTGCATTTTTCTTACCTGCTTGTGAAATAATTTGTGCTTCTTTTTCGTGTTGCTTAGCATTTAAAACTTCGTGCTTAACACCTCTTTTACTAAGCAATAAACTAAGTAGTTCTGAGCGTTCAATTGAAATTGTGCCTACCAAAACAGGTTGCCCTTTTTTATTACACTCAACAATTTGCTCAATAACTGCTTCAAATTTGCACCTTTCAATTTTATAAACTATATCGGGTTGGTCCTTTCTCACCATTGGCTTGTTTGTTGGTATTTCCACAACATCAAGTTTATAAATATGTTGAAATTCTGTTTCTTCAGTAAGTGCCGTTCCTGTCATACCTGAGAGTTTATTATACAATCTAAAATAATTTTGGAAGGTAATAGTTGCTAAGGTTTTAGATTCGTTTTCAACCTTAACTTTTTCTTTTGCTTCTATTGCTTGATGTAACCCATTTGAATACCTTCTGCCAAACATTAGTCGCCCTGTGAACTCATCAACAATAATAGCCTCGCCATCCTTAACAACATAATCAATATCTCGTGTCATTATTCCATAAGCCTTAATTGCTTGATTAATATGGTGACTAATAGTAGAATTTTCAGGGTCTGAAAGGTTTTCTAAGTTAAAATGTTGCTCTGATTTTTTTATTCCATTTTTAATTAAGATTGCAGTTTTCGCCTTTTCGTCTATAACATAATCTGCATCTAATTCGTCATAACTTTCTTTATCGTTTAATTCAGTAACCTTTACACATTTAAGGTTTTTCACAAATCTATCGGCAATATTATAAAGTTCTGTGGACTTTTCAGCGGCACCTGAAATAATAAGAGGAGTTCTTGCCTCGTCCACTAAAATTGAGTCAACCTCGTCCACTATTGAAAAATGGTGTCCTCTTTGAACCATACTTTCTTTATAGATAACCATATTATCTCTAAGATAATCAAAGCCAAATTCATTATTCGTGCCATAAGTAATATCGGCATTATAAGCATCTTGTTTTTCCTCGTGTGAAAGTCCGTGAACATTTAAGCCCACTTTAAGTCCCAAAAAGCGATAAACCTTTCCCATCCACTCGCTATCTCTTCTTGCTAAATAGTCATTAACTGTAACTATATGAACTCCCTTACCGGAAAGTGCATTAAGATAAGCGGGTAATGTAGCCACAAGGGTTTTGCCTTCACCTGTTTTCATTTCGGCTATTCTACCTTGATGTAAAATTACACCACCAATTAACTGAACATCATAATGCCTTAATCCGATAACTCTGGTTGAAGCCTCGCGAACAACAGCAAAAGCCTCCGGTAAAAGAGCATCTAACTCCTCACCATTTTCTAACCTTTGCTTAAAATACTCGGTTTTCGCCTTTAACTCATCATTGCTAAGTGCCTTTATAGAATCTGTAAATGTATTTATTTCGTCCACTAATGGCATAACTAATTTAATTTCCTTTTTACTATTCTTGCCAAATAATTTTTCAAAAAAACCCATAATAGCCTCCATATTTTAATTAGAAATTATTACATAATAAATATTATTATATACTATTAACAGTAAATAATAAAGCGTTTTTTGTAATATATAATTTCTATTTTTGTAATATATAATTTCTATTTTTGTAATATATAATTTCTATTGTCCATTTTTCTTTTTGCCATCTAAATAACTTTGCAAAATAATTGTTGCCGCCAAAACATCTATATTTTCTTTTCTTTTTTGTCTAAAAGTTTTTGTTTCATTAAAAATATTGTGAGCCGATATAGTTGTACTTCTTTCATCCCACAAAACAACTTCAATACCACTTTGCTCACTAATAAGTTTTGCAAATTTTTCGGTTTTTAAAGCCCTAACGCCTATGCTTCCATTCATATTTTTAGGGTAGCCTACTATTATTTTATTGACTGAATTCTCTTTTGCTTTATTAATTACCTCTAAGACAACCTTTTTCATACTAATTTCATTAATAGTGGAAAGTGGGCTTGCCAAAAAGCCGTTGACATCAGAAATAGCCAATCCCGTTCTTTTATCTCCATAGTCCACAGACATTATTTTGCTCATTTAATTCACTCCACACACTAATAAATTTTTATAGATAAAGTTAGTTTTTTGACCTATTTCTGTTTTAAACTTAATATTTTATATTTCCCCTCATCAAACAACAAAGTAATCACCATTGTTTTTAAAGGCTTATCATCTAAGGTTTTTTGCTTTTGAATTTGATAATCTCTATTGTAATAGTTAACTGTAATTTCGGTTTTATTTAAAGAAATATTTTTCTTATCCGAAATTATTGTTTTAAACTCCGAGTCAAGACCTACAGCTGCAACAATATACTCATTAGTAGTTTCAGAATATTTAATAAAATCTTCTATGTTAGAATGTTTAATATTAACTCCATTAAAAAAATCATATATACTTTTTTCAACATCAATAGCAGGAATAATAGTTTCATTATCATTATTCACTTTATAACTTGTTTCTTTTTGAGAACTTACCGCTGTTATTACTCCAAAGAAAATTAAATCCTCATTATTTATTTCAGAAGGTTCTTTAAAAGGAGGAAATTTAATAAAAATAAAATTGCTTAAATACTCGTCAAACCATTCAATAGACATTTCATTTGAAGAAGAAAGGCTGATAGAGGATAAATCCTCTTGTGAACTTGTAGTGTTTTGTTTTGATGAAACATTGTCTGGATACCAATTTTGAGGAGCGAAGGGAAGATTTAAATAAACGGCTATTTGCTTAAAATGCGTCCCTAAATAAACCCCTCCAAAAACTATTCCTGCAAGAAAAACAAGTCCTAAAAGAAATGTTATTACTTTGTGTATTCTATTACCTTCAATATTTTCATTAGACATAAGAATATTTCTCCTTGAATAAAAAAAACTAAACTATTTTCAATAATATTTATTATTATAATTTAATTTTTGCAAAAATTCAATTACAAAACGGCTTAACTTTTGTAACCTTTTTATTTTATTAATAAAATAAAGCAAAGGAAAGCAAAAAAATTACATCACAATTTCTCTTGCCTCATATAATGAATATGAAGGAAGGGATTTATTATGATTTACACACTTAGAGAAGATAAAATTGATGAGAGAGATTATAAATTTTCGCTTGCAGTTGCTCCTACTCCAAAAATAAGATTGCCAAAAACTGTTGACCTTAGAAATAAAATGCCTCCTGTTTATAATCAGCTAAATTTGGGAAGTTGCACTGCTAATGCCGGTTGTGGATATATGGCTTATAGATATAACCGTCCATTTATAGTGTTTTCAAGGCTTTACTTATATTATAAAGAAAGGTTTTTAGAGGGAACAGTAAATGAGGACAACGGTGCAACAATGCGTTCAATTGCAAAGGTGTTGAACCAATTCGGAGTATGCTTTGAAGAATTTATGCCTTATATTCCTGCCGATTTTGCAAAAACACCTTCAGAACAAGCCGAGATTAATGCCTTAAAATATAAAACAAACTCTTATCATTGCTTAAACACCTTAGAAGAAATTAAGCAGTGCTTAGCATTAAGGCAACAGCCTGTCCTTTTGGGAATGAGAGTTTATAAGAGTTTTGAAAGTGAATATACTAAAAAAACCGGTAAAATGATTATTACTACTCCAATGTATGAATATTTAGGAAATCACGCAGTATTAGTTGTGGGCTATTATGGCCATTCTTCAAAAGATGGTTATTTAATTGTTAGAAATTCGTGGGGTGAAAATTGGGGGAACAAAGGATACTTTTTTATGCCCTATAAATATTTTAACGATGGATATACCTTTAATTATTGGACTTTGTTTTAGGAATTTGTTTAGTGATATACGGATTTTCATCCGTGTGATATTTTATAATGATATACCTTCGGTATGATATATGCTTCGCATATGA
>CAZFQD010000029.1:0-18927 GCA_964520885.1 uncultured Oscillospiraceae bacterium
TGATTTGGACGTCGCCACACTGATCAAACAGATTTCACTGCGTGTCCCAAATGCAGAACTTATATCGAATGAAACACTCATTTTTCTTGATGAAATTCAAAACTGTCCAAGAGCAAGAACGGCACTCAAGTTTCTTGCAATTGATAAACGGTTTGATGTAATTGCATCAGGCTCTATGCTTGGAATTCATTATAAAGATGTGCCTTCATATCCTGTTGGATATGTAGATACTATAGAAATGTACTCTTTGGATTTTGAGGAGTTTTTATGGGCAAATGGCGTGTTGCCACAATCTATTGATGACATCAAAGAATATTTTGTAAAAAAGGAAAAAGTGCCAACTGCAATGCATGAAAGAATGCTTGGGCTTTTCAAAGAATATATCGTCGTTGGTGGAATGCCGAGAGTGGTAAATGAGTTCGTTACAACTCACAATTTTGCAAATGTATTCAAAATTCAAAAAGCAATCATTAGTGATTATTCCGATGATATTGGCAAATATGCTGAAGGTAGTGAGAAAGCCAAAGCGAGGGCTTGTTTTCTCTCAATTCCTAAACATTTGTCAAAAGATTATAAGAAGTTTCAGTATAGTCTTGTTGAGCGCAAAGGAACTGCAAGAAAATTTGGTGGTAGCTTAATGTGGCTTTTTGATGCGGGAATAATAAATTTCTGTTATAATCTTGCATTGCCTGAATTACCACTTGAGGGCAATGCAAAAAGCGATGTTTTTAAAGTGTATATGCGTGATACAGGGCTTTTAATGGCGATGCTTGAGGAAGGCTCTCAGGAGGATATTATTGATGGGAATTTAGGTATTTACAAAGGAGCAATTTACGAAAATATTATTGCCGATATATTCGGGAAAGCCGGTAAAAAACTATACTATTTTAAACATAATTCAAAAATAGAGATAGACTTCTTTATCCGATTGAATAAACAAGCGATAGCGATTGAGGTTAAATCAGCAGATAATACAAAGGCTAAATCAATGACTTCAATTATTGAAAATTATGGAGTAAAGCATGGTATAAAATTATCTGCTAAAAATGTTGGTGGAACAGAAATCATAGATAGTTATCCACTCTATATGGCAATGTTTTTGTAACCATTCTTAAATAATATTTTTTCAAAACAAAAACTTGCGAATAGATACGAAAAAAATTCAGCTTCTAAAGCACCTTTGTTTAGGGCTGGTAAAGGGTTAAAGGGAACTGTGGGTAAATAGCCGCTCTTGAAATTTTGAGGGTGGCTATATTGTTATTTATGCGGATATTGTATTAAAAAAAACAAATAGTAATCACATTTGTCTGATAGTGTTTCCATTTGAATAAATTTGTTTTCATATTCTGTTTACACTAAATTATTATGTTAGAATTGCAACATAAATTATAGTGCTTTGATAGCACAAATATTTTTGCAACAGAACCCAAAAATTGGTGGACACAAGTGGCACACGAGATTATAGGCAGTTTAATATGATAGTTAATTTATTTTATTTTTAATGAAAAGAAATCCTTAACTTGACTTTTTGAAAAAAATAGCATACAATGTAATAACAATGTGATATTTTACACATAATATTAATAAATAATGTGAGGTGTTTGTTTTGGAAAGATTAGTTTTAGAACAATTAGTGAAGTGGAAAAATTCAAAATATCGTAAACCTCTTATATTAAAAGGGGTTCGTCAGGTAGGTAAAACTTGGATATTAAAAGAGTTCGGGAAAAGGTTTTATGAAAGTACTGCATACTTCAACTTTGATGAACAGCCTGAGCTCAAGCAATTTTTTGAAACCACAAAAGATGTCAATCGCATATTGCAAAATTTAATGATGGTGAACGGCTCTCCTATTCACCCTGAAAAAACTCTTATAATATTTGATGAAATTCAGGAGTGTAACAAAGCCTTAAATACATTAAAATATTTTTGTGAGAGTGCACCTTTATATCATGTTGCAAGTGCTGGTTCGCTACTTGGCATCTCACTTGGAAAGGATAATTCGTTTCCAGTTGGTAAAGTAGATTTTCTAAATATTAAGCCAATGACATTTACTGAGTTTTTGCTTGCAAATGGTGATAGCAATTTAGTTGATTATATGAAAAGCATTGAAGTTATAGAGTCTATTCCTCAAATGTTTTTTAATCAGTTAGAAGAAAAACTAAAAATGTATTTTGTTACAGGTGGTATGCCTGAATCAGTTTATGCTTGGACCGAAGAGCGAGATGTAGATTTAGTACAAACGGTGCTTTATAACATATTAAATGCCTATGAGCGAGATTTTGCAAAGCATGCTGATAATAAAGATTTTCCTAAAATATCTCTCTTGTGGCACTCTATTCCTTCACAACTTTCAAGAGAAAATAAAAAATTTCTCTATAAACTTGCCAAAGAAGGGGCAAGAGCAAGAGAATATGAGGATAGTTTGCTTTGGCTATGCAATGCAGAACTTGTATATAAAACTTATAGATTAACTAAGCCTGGTCTTCCTATAAGTGCTTACGATGACATTTCGGCATTTAAGCTTTATTTGTCAGATGTTGGATTACTCCGCAGACTTTCACATTTAGCACCATCGGCTTTCAACGAGGGGATGCGTCTTTTTTCAGAATTTAAAGGGGCATTAAGTGAAAACTTCGTTTTGCAAGCACTTGTAAATCAATACGAGGTTGAGCCAAGATATTGGAATGATGGGAACGCACAGAACGAAGTGGATTTTATAATACAAAGAGAAAACGACATTTTCCCAATTGAGGTTAAATCAGACGAAAATATTGATAGTAAAAGTCTAAAAATCTATGATGAAAAATATCGCGAAAACACAAAACTTCGATTGCGTTTTTCTATGAGAAATTTGAAATTAGATGGGAATTTACTCAACATTCCATTATTTTTAATTGACTATATGGATAAGTTTATAGAAATAGGAATAGAAAATAGAAAATAATTAAGAATAATATTTGCGTATAATGCCTTTTCACCGGTTGCAATAACTGCAAAAGCATTTTTTACATGTTCATAGAATTCAAAGCGTTCAATATGCTCGATTTTTGCACTTTGGTCAAAGCTTCCAACAATATTTTTGTATTCATCCCAAATAGGTGTTTCCACCTTATTGCCTTTTACCTTTTCCATCAGAAAAACAGGGGTTGCATAAGTATCAAGCGGGAAAAGCTCTAAAATCGCTTTAAGTAGTTCTGGTACATTATGTCCGTCAGCCCTAATTAACCTTTTTGCACAGGCATATACTGGCTAAGAAGCGACAGCGGTATTTGTGCATTATCAAGATTATTTATCATTAAATTCAAGGCATTGCTTACTTCCTTTTCAGGCAAATAATAACGGCAACGGTCTGAAAAACTATATTTTCTCTTTAATTTAAGTGCTAAATTGTCCCCATGATAATGCTTTTTCCAATTAGATGTGTTTTGTAGCATTACATCATCTAATACTTCTAGCCTCATACTCGTATCGATATGTATTTTTGTAAAGCCTGCGGCAACATATTGGCAAATTAGCTCATCGGAATTAGACATTGCTGTTTCTTCACTTAAATTTACCCATGTAAGAGGTCCTAAATGGTCGCCACCCAAAATTAATAATTCGTGCGGTAAATTTACTCTGTTTGCAATTTCCGAAACAAACTTTGTATAATCCTTAGGAGTCATACTTGTATATCCACCAAATTGGTTCACCTGATTTGCAGTTGCTTCAATTAGCACAGGGATATTTGTTTCCTTTGCACGTTCCATGACAGCTTCAATCACAAGTTCATTGGCAGTGCAGGCAGAATAAACCCCCTTAACCCTGCCATTTCTGTTTTTAATAATATTTTTTAATATATTAGTCATTTCTTCACCTTATTCGTTTACTAAAAATAATTTTCCCTTAACAGCACCTGGAGTTTTATACATCATAAATGTTTCTCCGGCTTTTGACATTGGGAGCTTTTTAAATATTAAGCCATCATCAAATTTTAAATCGCCCTTAGCAAAATGATGGGCGGTCAATTCCCATTCTCTGCCCGGAAAAGGGGCAGAGTAAGACATCCATGAGCCGGTTAAGGTAAATTCTTTTCTGTTCATATTTTCAAAAAGCTTAGGGGTAAAGGTTAAATCCTTATGGGGGGTGCCGATAAAGCATATCTTTGCTTTATTTCCTGCTATTTCAAAGGCTAATTTCATAGTAATATCTACACCGGCGGTTTCAAATACAAAATTGTATTTGTTTTTTTCTGCCTCGTTGCTTGTTGTGTTCACAACAAAATCAGCACCAAGATGTTTGGCAAGTGCTAACCTTTCATCTGAAATATCAAAAACCGTAACAGTTTTAGCACCTAAAATTTTTGCCCACTGTGCTACGAAAATGCCAATGGTGCCACCACCTAAGATTGCAACATCCTCACCACCCTTATAGTTGTTTTGAATTATACCGTGCAAAGCAACTGCTGAGGGTTCAAAAAAAGCACCCTGCTCAAAGGAAACCGTATTTTCAAATTTTACTGCATTTTTTTCGGGTAGTAAAACATAATCCGCAAAGGCACCTTGAATACTTGAGCCTATAAAGGTATAGTTTTTGCAGAGTGCAAAATCTCCCTTTTGACAGTCAACACAAGTGTGACACGGCACTAAGGGAGCTCCTGTAACTCTATCACCGACTTTAACCTTTGTAACACCATCGCCGATTTCTTCTACAACACCGGAAAATTCATGTCCTAAAACAACAGGATAAAAGTGAACACCATTATTTAGAACTCTTGGTACATCTGAGCCACAAATCCCTGCCATTTTAACCTTAACCAAAACAAAACCCGCCTGAATTTCAGGCTTTTTATAATCCTCATAGCTAACATTTTCATTAGCTAAAACAACAGCCGCTTTCATCATCATATTACATTAACTCCTTTAAGTTTTCGTATAGCTTTAAATAGATGCTAAAAATTTTCATATATTCCTTATGATTATCCATATTAGGAGTATGCTCTCTTTTAAAATTAACTGTTAATTTAACAGCTTCTCGGAAGGATTTATAAACTCCGGTACCAACTCCTGCAAGAATAGCAGCACCCATAGTTGTTGCTGTATCAGTTGAAGGAACCATAATTACCTTACCTGTTATATCTGACTTAATTTGTGTCCAAAGTCGGCTATTAGCAGCTCCGCCTATTGCATTTAGTACATTTATATTTACCCCTGCTTCTTTTGCAGTTTCTAAATTGTGATGTAATGAAAAGGCTACACCTTCTAAGCAAGCTCTAAATAAGTGTCCTTTCGTTTTAGAATAGTCAAGCCCAAAGAATACACCCTTAGCATTTTTATTCCATATTGGAGACCGTTCTCCTGCCATATAGGGTAAGAAAATTAAGCCGTCTGAACCAATATTAACTTTCCCGGCTTTCTCATCTAATTCTTTCAAGGTTTTGTTCTCACAAAATTGCTCATTAAACCATTTGATAACTCCACCACCGCCAACAGTTCCACCTTGCAAAAGCCATTTATTAGGTATAACATGAAAACCCAATATTAGCTTTGAATGTGCTTTATATTCATCTAAACAAATACTCATTCCGCCGGCTTGACCGCCCTGCTCTTGGGTTTGACCGTCATTTATTACACCGGCACCCAATGTTCCGCAAGCGGCATCTAACCCTCCTGCAACAACAGGAGTGCCAACCGAAAGACCTGTTTCCCCAGCGGCTTTTTTAGTTACTTGCCCTACAACTTCACTGCATTCATAAATCTTTGGTAAAAATTCAAAAGGTATTTCAAAATCTTCGCACAGTTTTTCATTATAAATGCCTTTTTTCATATTGAAACAATGTAAACCATAGCCCTGACTTTTTTCCCCTGAAAAAATGCCTGTTAAGCGAAAAGCTATATAAGAATTGCTTTGCAATATTTTATATGTATTTTTAAATACATTGGGTAAATTTTCCTTATACCAAAGGATTTTTGGAGTAGTGTACATTGGCTCAAAGGAATTTCCACTAATATCAAAAATTCGTTCTGCCCCGATTTTTTCATTTACTTTTTTGCAAATTTCACTGGCTCTTGTATCCATCCAAATAGGGGTATTGCAAAGTAATTTACCATTTCTGTCTACTGCAATAGCTGACCAACTTTGCCCTCCGATGCCTATTCCTGCAATATCATCTGAATTAATATCCCCAATTAATAATGTTTCTTTAATTCCTTCGCAAATGGCACTATACCATTCATTAGGATTTTGCTCTGCCCAGCCTGCTTTTGGATAATAAACTTTATAGCCCTTAGTTGACGAGGCTAAAATATGCCCTTCTTTATCAAAAATAACTATCTTGCAAGCAGATGTGCCTATATCTATACCAAGTAATAAGTTTTTCAATATTTCACCTCTTAATCGAAATGTTTCGCTCTAAATTTTTATATCTTTTTTACAGAAGCTTTTATTTCCATTTCGGTTTTTAATCTTAATATTTGCGGGAAGTCGCTATTATCACCATTCATTCTTTTTAAAATAAGTTTTGCGACCACTTCGCCAATTTTCTCCATTGGCTGAGATACCACCGAAAGAGGAGGCTTTACTACAGCTGAAAGCTGAATATTATCAAACCCTATTATAGAAAGCTCATTTGGTACATCAATTGATAGGCTATTAATTGCCATAATAGCCCCAATAGTCATTTCATAATTCGTAACAAATATTGCAGTAGGTTTATTTTCTAAGCTCCACAATTCGGTAAGCTTTTCATAGCCGCTTTCAATATTATAGTCTCCAAATTTAATCAGTGTGTTGTCAAGTGAAATATAATAATCATCTAAAGCTCTTAAATAGCCCTTTAAACGCTCTTCGGTTGTAAATATATTTTGGGGACCGCAAATTATTCCAATTCTTTTATGCCCTCCAATAATTAATTGTTCAACTGCACAGTAGGATGCGTTTAAGTTATCAACTAAAACTACATCGCATTCAAAAGGGCTTAACATACGGTCAATAATTACTACAGGAACACCGCTTTTTTGTGCTAAGGCTAAATGAGTGCTATCAAGGGAAAAAGGCATAGTTATTATACCATCAACTTTTTTATCTATCAAAAACTGTGTTTTTTGAGCCTCAATTTCAGCGTTTTCGCCGCAATCGCAAATAATTACACCGTATTCATTTTTTTGCAAAACCTTTTCCATTGCAGTAATAATTGTTGTACTGAAAAGATTAGATAAAGAGGGGATGAGCACGCCAACTGTGCGTGTTTTTGAATTTCTTAATCCCCTTGCAATTTGATTGGGCTTAAAGCCAAGCTCGGAAATAGCCTTTTCAATGGCTATTCTATTTTTCTCGCGAAGATTTCCACCATTTAAATACTTAGAAATGGTGGAAAGAGAATAGCCAGTCTTTTTTTGCACATCAAGAATTGTAATTGCCAATTTAATCATCCTTAATTAAGCTTTGTTTTCTGCACCGCAAACGATTATCCATTGTTTAACAAGTTCTTTAACCGCTTCTCTTGCAGGCTTTAAGTATGCTTTTGGGTCAAAGATGTCCGGCTTTTCGGCAAGCGTTTTCTTAACTGCATTTGAAAAGGCAATTCTAAGCTCGGTTGCAAAATTTACCTTGCAAATTCCTCTTTTTATACATTCTTTTACGGCTTCAACCGAAAGTCCGCTTGCACCGTGCAATATAAGCGGAACAGTTACAACTGCTCTGATTTGAGATAATCGTTCCACATCAAGCTTTGGAGTGCCTTTATAAATACCGTGTGCGGTGCCGATGCTGATTGCTAAGGAAGTAACATTTGTGGCTTTTACAAATTCTACTGCTACATTCACATCGGTATAGCAGTCGCCCCCACCCTCTAAATCGTCCTCTTTACCGCCTAATTTCCCAAGCTCGGCTTCCACCGGAATATCTCCGGCAATTTCCATAACTCTTTTGGTTAAGTTTATATTTTCTTCTAACGGCAATTTAGAACCGTCAATCATTACCGAACTGTAACCTGCCTTTAAAGCACTTTTTACCAATTCAAAACTTTCTCCGTGGTCCAAATGCAGAGCAACAGGAATCTTTGCTTTATCGGCAGCAGTCTTTACATTGGCATAAAAGAATTCAAGACCTCCGTATTTTACCGTAGAAGGGGTTGTTTGCAAAATAACCGGAGCATTCAACTCTTCAGCGGCAGACACAACTGCCTGAACCATTTCCATATTTTCAACATTAAAAGCTCCGATAGCATAATTCCCTTCTTGTGCTTTTAATAGCATTTCCTTTGTGGTTACATACATTTTTTTCACCAAACCTATAATATTTTTATTAACTCATATAAGCAAATCGTTATTTTGTTATTTTGCCGTTTAAATCCCAAAGGTCTTCCCAATCCTTAGCACTTTCCCATAAGAAAACTTGCCCTTTAATTAGACGACAATTCTTATCAATAGTCCCTAATTCTTTCATTTCATTTTCGGTTATCGGGTCAATAGTGGAGCAAAGAAGATTACTATAAAATTCATTTCTGTAAACAGAGAATGGAATTGGGGTTTGTCCTCTTTGAACAGCCCATTTAATGCATACTACTGCTGGATGCACATTTAATCTTTTTGCAATCTTTAAAATAACAGGGTCTTCAATATCCGCTGTATCGCTTTCTGTTTTATCTCTGTCCGGTCTGGTGGGGGAGCCTATTGGACAAAAGCCAATTGGAATCAAACCATTGCTAACAACAAAATCAAAAAGCTCTTGCTGTTGAAAATGAGGGTGTAATTCCATTTCATTTACTGCCGGCTTAATTTTTGCATCCTTTAAAATTAGCTTTAACTTTGGAATTGTTACATTTGATGTCCCGATAGCCTTTACTAAGCCCAATTCAACAAGATGCTCCATTTGATGCCAAACTTTCATAAATTCCTCGTGTATGTAAGGCATCGCATCGGGGCTTCTTGAATCAACCGAACAGCCCTGCGGATGATAGTTTGGAAAAGGCCAGTGAACTAAGTATAAATCAAGATAACTTAGCTTTAAATCCTTTAAGGATTTAGCAACTGAGATTAATATATCCCCATCGGAATGCATATCGTTCCAAACCTTAGAAGTAATAAAAAGCTCTTCTCTTTTCACTAAGCCACTATCAAGCACCTCTTTTAAAGAATTGCCAATTAAATCCTCATTACCATATACAGATGCACAGTCAATATGCCTATAACCAATTGAAATGGCTTCTTTAACAGCATCTGCTATTTCTTGCCCACTAAAACGGTCTGAACCAAAGGTGCCTAAACCAACAGCAGGTATTTTTGCACCCGTATATAGCTTTTTCTTTGGCACCTTATCTGGGTTAATGCTATCTGGCGAAAGTGTAAACTTTTTCTCCAAATTAATCACTCCTTAATGTAAAAACGAAACATTTCGTTTATGATATGTTTATAATACACCATTATAGTTATTTTGTCAATACTCAAAAATTTAAGTTTCCCAATTTTTTCAAAGTGGAATAGCGAGGTATAAGTAATGGCAAGGTTTTCCACAATTTTAAGGTTGTTTTTGAGTTATACTACTACGCATCTAAAATACCAAATTTAAACTTGCCTTTTTCCCGTTCTACTGCGTTGCCAAAACCCACCAATACATACAGTATTGGTGGAACCTGTCGCCTTGTAGAACAAGAAAAATTCTGCGTTTAAACTCGGCATTTTAAATGCGTAGGAGTATAATTGTGGAAAACTCGCAGTAAAATGGTAAATTTAAATTTATTTTTTATGCTATTGCAGATGGAATTTTTGAGACTTCTATGTGAAACCTTAAAAAAATATTGTAACTATTCAAACCCTCAATCTCAAAATTAATTCAAATTGAATTTAAAGAGACGGGGTTTGAATAGTTACAACTGGATTGCACACATATACCTCCAAGAATTGCAAACTTATCGCTATATTTTTGTAAATAAAAACCCACTCAAACTAACAAAAAATCTATTTAATTTACTGCTTTTACGCAGTATTCTTTAAGTAGTTTTGAGTAAATGCGATAATTTTCAAGGGTTACATCGGGAGGTGTTTGATGGTCTACCGAGGGGATATACATTCCTTTTTCCATAGCAGGTAAAATTCTTTCAAATTCTTGTTTAATTGCTTCTTCACCGTATTTCATAACCATTTTATCAAAACCGCCAATAAAGAAAAAATCGGGGTAATTTTCGGTGAGCTTGCATATGTCAACGCCAGCTTGCCTTTCAAGTGGTAGAATTCCGTCAACACCGCAGGAAATCAGCCAAGGGAGCATTTTCGTAACATCGCCATCAGAGTCAACAATTAGTTTAATTCCTTTGCTGTGTATATATGGAATTAACTCATCATAATAAGGTTTTAAGAATTCATTGAAGCATTCTTCGGACAGCATAGGTCCTAAGTTATAGGACATATCTTCGGCAAATGTCATAAAGTTAGGCTGAACATATTTAGTAATTTCATCAAGAACGAACTTGTAATATTCAACCATATCTCGACAAATTCTGTGATACAATTCAGGGTAATCATAAAAACTATAAAGATGATCCTCAATGCCGAATAGAACTCTCGGATACCAGAAAAAACCTGCTAATGTCATCCAACTAACAAAATTTTTGTTTTTTCTATGGTCTTTCCCATGTTTTTTTATACCATCTATTATATTAAATATAGCTTCCTTTTGAAATAAAAATGGACGAATTTGTTCATATTCTTCTTCATTACTAATAATACCCCGCTCTTTGAACACGGGATAGCCAGACAACTCGTTTGGAATACCGAACGGTATTGAGGGGTCTATTTCAAGTGCATTTGCAATTTTAATGTAATCGTTTCCAAAATCAAGTCCTTCTTCTTTCCAACGGTTTAAGGTTAAATCCCACCATGGAGCCCACTCTATAGCCGGTAATCTGTCCAAATTTTCTTTGTTAAAAAATAACTCCATACGTTTACTTACATTCATAATAAGTTCCATTCCGCCACTTAGTGTTGGCATAAATTTTATTTTGAAGTTGATGTTTTTTTTATTTAATGTATTTATATTGCGGTGGGCAGTTAAAATTGATTGTCAGTTTTCCGTTTTCATCTTTTTCCCAACTTGCATATATTGGCCCATAAGGAGTAGCGACACTACCTTTTGCCCAACTTATATCAGACTTGCAAGGGAAAATAGAAAATTCTTTATAACCGGGGCTTAAAGGAACAATCCCTAAAACATTTTGTTGAAGGTATATTGCTGGTGAAGCTGACCATGCGTGTGCAATGCTTCTTGTGTAATGACCACTTTTAGCCTTAAATGTTTCCCAACAAGTATTTGTTCCGTGTTTTAACATATCGCCCCAGTCGCTTTGCATTATTTCAATAGCTATGTCTTCATTTCCTGTTTTAAATAAAGCTTCAATAGTAAAGAAAAGAAAAAATGGAGAGCCAACCGCTACTATATTATCAATAAGCTCGCCATCTTTTGGACATCCTACACTTCTGGAACTAGGTGAACTACATACATATTGCCTATTTTTTACTCTTGTAAGAATAGGTAATATTTTTTGTACTCTTTCCTTTGGTGCGATGTCATAGAGAAGTGCAAGGCAATTTGTTTGTTCACTGATACGTGAAAGAGATAGATAATCTTCATAAGATAATTTTGAAAGCCCTTGTTTATCGCAAAACTGCAAATATCTATCATAAGCCCAAATGTCTCTGACAGTATCTACATACGCTTGCCTACTTTCATCCCAGCAGTATTGATTAATTGCAGCTATTGTTTTTAAAGCATAATTTTCAAATAGGACTGCATCTTCTTCTTTATTTAGTTCCTTTGCCATTTTTGAAGCAAGAACATAACTTTTTGCAAGAAAAATATTATTTGCAGTAACCTCGCCATAAGGCGATAGGTCGTTCGCTGCCCATTCAATCAAATTCCACGCACCCGGATAATCGAGTAAATCTCTTTCGTTTGTTAGCAAAATACTATTTTCTAAATTATTTTTAACATAACCATAATTTTCTTTTAAATCATCCATATTGCCAGAATAAATATAATGGTCATAGCACTGCATAACCCAAAGGTATGACCACATAGGCAAGCTGGATTCTGGTGGATATGCTACATAAGCCGCCATTGATAAAAATTTGTTCTCATTAAATTCTTTGCTATTTGGGTAATATCTTTTAACATAATCCTTTGAAAGTGATTGACCTACCATTCTGATGGAATGCTGGTTGAAATCGTATTTTCCAAAATTTAATAAATTAATGAGTGCTGTTATTCTCGCATCTCCTACCCAGAAATTTTGTTCATGACCCGGACAATCAACATAAGTATCAAGCATACATAGCTCGGCGGTATCTCTTGACATTTCGTATATTTTATTTATCAATTGGTTATCGCACTCAAAGCTACCGATTTTCTCAACAGAAGCTACATTATGAAGTAATGAAATATTATAAAATTTAACAGGGGCTGTTATGTTTCTGATTGTAACAGAAATGTAACGACAACCACGACGATAATTTGAAGTAAATTTCTGATAGCCATCTTTGCAAATATAAGAAAAGCCGTTGTGATTATCCATATAATAGCACCCAAGCTCATCTATTAATTCAAAGCACTGAATTTCTATAACAGTTTTTTCTTTTGTTTCAAGTTCGATGTCAACATAACCAATGTATTCATGCCCTAAATCAATAATAATATTGACATCATATCCATTTGTACAATTAATAATACATGGTTCGTTATTTAAGTGAAGCAAATTGAACTTATTGTTTAACTCTAACTTTGCATTTGTATAAGAAAATTGCTGTGAATTTTTAATCAATGGATGTAAAAAACCATTGTCAGGCATAAAGTATTCTTGAGAAAGCACATTAAAAAGTGAACTGTTTTCTCCAATTTCTGCATCAGAAAAATCAGTAATAAATGTTTCCTTGAGTTCTTGAACTGTTGTTTTCAAATGTGCATCATTAATTTGAGGAGTTTGAGCAATAATATCATCAGGAACCTCGTGCCAAGGGAATTTTACGTCTTTTGATTTTATAACCATAACAGCCCATTCTGCGTTAGTATTTGTAAGATGATTTGCTAAAATTTTTAGAGTGGCATTTGAATGTATAAGTAATTCAATATTAGTAAAAGCAGTTAGCATTAATAAATGTTGACCCTTTGGAAGATGAATTGAATTGTTAAGTTCTATGGCATTGCCATCCATTGTTATGACAGATGGATTATTATTGGCAAACAAAGAAATCTCTGCATCTTCATTACACGATATTAATGTGGCAAATATACTTACCCCTAAATTTGATTTAATAAGGTTATGGCGGATGCCACTTCTTGTTTTGGCAAGTTGTGTGGCAACAAAGAATTTTCCAAGTATTGGCTCATAGGAAAGGCCGCAGGTTGTGGATTTATTAAAGTTTTTCCAAGTAGTAGAAGACTTGACAACGCATTTTTCCCAACCGCTATCATCAAAATCTTGGTTTTCCCAATTATTTTCTTCAAGGCGTGCATCATATTGTTCTTCAATTAAAAATAACAATGCGTGAGAGGGTGCATTATTATTATAAGCGTTACAAATTTTACATTTCCAATCTGAATTTGAATACAATTTTACTTCATTGTCTATTAAAAGCTCAGCCATTAAACCTGCATTTTCATCTATATCGTAGCAAAGAAGTGCAATTGTATTTTGGCTTTGTTTTATTAAAAATTTGCCAATATCAATATCCTGATATTGTTTTGAAAAATCAAAATACCTATGAAAAAGCCTTGTTATATTTATTCCATTAATAAAAAGAGAGTAGTAATGACAAGTGCTAATGTGTAAATGAGCATCTTTAAATTCATTAATACTGAATTTTTTGCGGAACATAGTAAAGCTATTGGGAATATATTCCTCTGACCATATTTTTTGGGCTTTAATTGGAAAATTCATAACATTCCTACTTTCAATTAAAATATTTCAAGCTCTGCTAATGCAAAATAATCACCTCTAAGTTTTGTTGCAGTAACTTTAACATATCTTGCTAAGATTTTTTCAAAATCGCAAACAATTGGGTTTGATGTAGTTGGCAGATTTTCTTTTTTATAAACTTCTTTAAAGTTAACACCATCTTGTGATGCTTCAATAATAAAATCTATTGGCACACCATCAAAACAATCCTCTTGTGCAATGCTTGGGAACAGAACTGCTTGTTGAACTTGTAATGGTTTAAATAAATCAACCATTACATATGGAGTTAAATCGTTTGGTTTACTTCTCCATCCGCCAATATCTGTACTCCAATCAACTAATTTATGCAAATAGGTTGTAATGCCGTCAACAAGACGAATATGAGTGTAAGGAAAGTTTAGAAGATTATCACTTACCATAGATGTTGAATATAAAACACCTTTATGAAAAGATAAACTTCTCTTTTTAAGGCTATTTTTTGCTACAGTAAGTTCTATAGTTGTACATAGTTTATCCCAATTATAACCTTCTGGCAAGGTTATTTCAAGTCCAAACTCATTTTGTTTAAGGCTAATTATTGTATCACTATTTAATAAGTGAGCCGATTCAAATATTTTATTATCAGCAGGGGATGGAAGCCTCAATTTATTTGATGTTGGAGGTATTAAAATATGCAAAAATTCCTTAGTATTATCAAAACTACGAACAGCCGCAACTCCATTTGGAATATCACGTAAAATAGTGCCTTCTTTAATATTATAAGAGGTAGAAGGAAGTGTTCCTTTAATGCTTTCTTTAATCGGCTCTATAAATGAATTGATTTTAAGGAAAGCTTCCTCAATTCCCGTTTCCCAACCGCCATCAATATAAGGGCTGGTACCCCACATAATAGCTGGACCTTCATTTGAACAAGCAAGTTGAAAAATAAAGTATCTAAATAAATCCTCAGCACTTAAGTAAAGCTTAATATCTGCTTTTTTAGTAATTGTTGTCCAGTGCTTTGTGATAACATTAGAAATAGGTCTGCAATAACAAGGCCAATCCCAAACATCATAAGGCCCTTCATAATCCGAGCTATGATTTCCTCTTGACATCCAAGGGTCAAGCCAAGATGGCCTCCAAGCCTCTCTTAAACTATAACCAGTAGTATCATTTGAAGGCGAAAGAGAAATTAACGGTAGATGAGGAGCATAAGAATGAATTGTTTCTCTTAGACGAATTAGGTCTAATTTGCCTTTCCATTCTACATTGTTTGTATGTCCCCAATCGCTGTCAAATCCCATTGAAATAATATCTTTTCCGTATTTTGAGGCAATATCGCCATAAACATCATTAACAAAGTCGTTCCATTTTTTGAAATTATCAGTTGGGTCATACCACCCCAAAATCTCTTGCTGTTCTTTTGGAAAATCGTGTCCATCTAATGGATGTGTAAATATTGCAGTATAAACACCTCTTTTTTTAAGTGCAACAATTAACTCTCTTAGTAAATCTCTTTTTGGGGTAAATATTCCTTCGCCTCTCCAGTAATCTATTGCTGTAGAAGGATGAAGAGCAATGCCCAAACCATGAAAATCAGTAAAACTAACAATCTCAAAACCCATTTTAGCAATATCGTCTGCTACTTTTTCAACATCAGCTTCATCGCAATAACTGTCAATTCCTCCTATTCTTACATCTTTAGAGTTAAGAAGATGTCCGTTGCCTTTTGTTATATTATCTCCAGAAACCCAATGGACAAGTAAACCATATCTTAAAGAAATATAATCAACCTCTGTATAAATTCCGTTACTATTATCTATTTTAGCAGGCACCAAGACATCTATTTGGTCCGTTAAAGCCTTGCTATTATCAGCTTCACACGAAACCTCGAACACCAATTTTACTAATTCATAATAATCACCTGGTAAAATATTGCCATCTAAATGTATTACATTTGGTTTGGTACTTGAAACAATATTTACTGAATAACCATCACTTTCTGCAATGATAAGTTTATTATCATTCGCCTTAGGTTTGTTTGGAATAATACCTGTTTTTTCTACATATTGTTTAGCATTGCTTTTCATTTACATTCCTCCTAATATTTGTATTTCAAATTTGACAAATCTTATGCTTTTGCTACATTTAATTGAATTGCTGTGTCGTAGCTATCCCACTTATCATTGCCTAATAATTTAAGGCTTACGCTATTCTCTGTCTGCACCAATTCAACTTCATTTCCATTACTTAGCAAGATTGCTGTTGCGAACAATTTGCCATCTGCTGGTGCAGGAAGTATCAATGTATCACTAAACGGCTTATTTAAAACATGAATGTATTCATATTTTTCATCTATTGATTTAGTAGCAACACCCCATTGCAAACATACAATGGTTGAATCCGGAGATGTAATGTAAGAGGTGCTTGGATATGTCTGCTTTATGGACATAGAGATAGGAAAAATATAATTATTGAGTGCTTGCATAGTTTCCACTACGCCCGTATCCCAACCACCACCTGCAAATGGCCCCGTCGCCCACTGAACACCTCCGCCATCGGTATTTGCACCGGCTTGTAACACTGTGTATCTAAACATACTTTCAGGAGAAAAATATACTGAGTTATAATCTTGCCTTTTGTATGCAGACCAGTGCTTAGTAAACACAGGGGCAACAGGCATTGCGTGACAAGGCCAGTTTTCATCGATGTTAAATGCAAATTCTTCGGAATGGCAGTACTCTTTATCTCCCATATCGCAAGTGTAAATATTCCCAAAATAATTCTGCAAAATATAGAGCTTTGGATTACGACTCTTTATTGTATCCCTGAGTCGTGGATAATCTACAACCCATTCGCTATCGCCTTGTTCACTTCCTTCATCAAGATATATTCCCAATAGGTCGCTTCCATATCTATCAACCAGCTCGCCGTAAATATCGTTTAAGAAATCGTTCCATTTTACAAAATCAAAGGTTGATGGGTTGGGGTGTGGCTTGTATTCCTTTCTGTCTGAACCCCATCCCGTAGCAATGGAATCAGCCTCACTAAAATCATGGCCGTCCCGTGGATGAGTATAAAAAATGGTGCCAATCCCTTTGCTTTTTAAAGCGGATATTATTTCACGAGCTAAATCACGTTCTACAGTATGACCCTGTAGCCATTTCTCCATTAATTTACTGGGATAAAAGCAGACCATATTATAATGCCATATCGTAAATATTATGTATTCTACACCAAATGATGCCAAATCATTTGCAAAGCTCTCAACATTAAAACACTCAGCAGATTCATTTGCATCAGTTATTATTGAACCATCAGGTTTGCGTGCTGCCGATGCAGTATAATGAATAAACATACCATATTTCATATTTTTGAAATTACTCATCTCTTCTGTGCTCCCTTTAATTTTGCAATTGTGCTTTTTAAGAATAATTTTTCAGAATATGAAACTCAAGTTTTTAAATTAAAAATGAAACGATATAAAAATAAGCGAATATTTCAAAATTAATGTTTAACCATAAAAATATTTTTAAAAAATTTAGCTCATTGAAATTATTATAATATCTACATAATAAAATGTCAAGGTTTTTTATAAATAAATTTTTCCAAATAAATTTACATAGAATTATTGTGCAATTTTATGATTTATTGTTTAAATAATTCAATAATTATGTAAAAAAATGCTATATTATGAACTTGTTAGCATTTAAAAAAATTATTTTAAATTTATACAAAAAAAATATTGACACTATATATTTTTTGTGATATTATAAAAATACAAAAATGAAACGATTTAAAAATATTGCTAATTAATACTAAAAATATGCTTTTTTTTATTTTGGGATTGTTCATTAATAGTCAATGAAAGGTGATTGATATGACGACAATGAAAGATGTTGCTAATATTACAGGGCTTTCTGTTGGTACTATTTCAAATTACATAAATGGAAAAAGTGTAAAAAATCTAAATCAAGATATAATTAAAAATACTATTGAAGAACTTGGATATAAACCAAATTTTGCAGGTAAATCTCTAAGAACAGGAAAGACAAAAACAATAGGGATTTTGGCGAATACGCTTTCCTCGCATTTTATTAGCGAATCTTGTTTCGTAATTGAAAAAGAGCTTTATAATCATGGTTATAATGTTATTTTTTGCACATCAAATAATGACTTAGAAACTGAAAGAGAAAAGTTATTTTATTTGGCAAGCAGCAATGTGGCTATTATTATTTTAATACCGGTAAGCCATTCAGAGACCGATATTTCATGCGTTGGAAATATTCCTACATTGGTCATAGATAGTAATGTTGAGCATCAAAATTGCAATGCAATATTATTTGATGATAAAGAAAGTGCATATAATGCAACGAAATATTTTTATAATAATGGTCACAGAAAAATAGCTTTTTTAGCTGGTACAAAAGGACATTTTACTTCTTCAAATCGTTTAGAGGGTTATAAAAAAGCTTTAAATGACTTTGGGATACCATACAATGAAGAATATGTAACCTATGCTGATTATGATGAACTTAAAGCAGAAATAAGCACAATAAATCTATTTTCCAATGAGAATCCTCCTACCGCTGTCCTAATAGCATCAAATGAAATGTTAATTGGGTTTTTATTAGGATTGAAAGCAAAGAAAAAAAGAGTTCCAGATGATGTTTCGTATATTACATTCGACGATACTGATTATTATAGTTTACTTAATATTGCACCTACATATGTAAAACAACCAAAATACGATTTTGGTATGAGGGTATATGAAACATTAGTTGAAATACTTAATCCTAATTCAAAGGAAAAAGAACCTAAAATTAAAGGAAAAGAACCTAAAATTAAATATGTAAAGACCAGTCTAATTATAGGAGAAAGTGTTAGAAATTTAAACTGTGATTCAGTTGAAGAAGTAAAAATATCAATTTTTTAGGTAGCAATATTATAGTTAGGTAGATTTTGATTAATTAGATAGTGTAAAAACTTTTATGAAAACTTCTGAAACAAACCCTTGACAGCCA
>CAZFQD010000030.1:0-18746 GCA_964520885.1 uncultured Oscillospiraceae bacterium
TTCTAATATTTCTAATATTTCTAATATTTCTAATATTTCTAATATTTCTAATATTACAATGGGTAATTTACCAAAAAGATATATTTATCCGTCACAGTTTAGTATGCTTTCGATGCCGTCATTTGTAATACTTTTAATAAAAAATCTAATTAACCAACAATTCCTGTTCTTTCAATGCTTTCAGTAAAAAACCTTTGAAGAAAAATATAAATAATAAGCAAAGGAGCTATAGTCATTATGCATGCGGCCTGCATTTGGGTTACAATAATAAAGGGATTGGAATAAAAATCAAAACCCATAGACCTTAATGTATCCTGCAATGTAGCTAAAGCCGTTGAAAGTGTTTGGGGTTCATTAAAATACATTGAAGTAAGAAAAAAATCATTCCAGTACCATACAAAAGAGAACAGCACACATGAAACTATTGCTGGAACTGCATTAGGGAGTATTATCTTAACAAATGTTTTCATTATTCCACACCCGTCAATATAAGCCGCATCTTCAAGTTCTTTCGGCATACCCCTGAAAAATTGTCTGAAGATATAAATAAACAGACCTGAACGTATTCCCATTCCAAGTGCCGCAGGAATATATAATGTAAATGGTGTATTTAGCAAGTTTGTTGTCAAAGGTTGACCTATAAAAAGACCAAAAAACTGACCAATACCAAAATAGTCGAATTGTCTGTATTGCATATAAAGCGGTATTGAAACATTTTGCGGCGGAATGATAATTGTAAACAAAACCATTGCAAAGGCTAAATTACGAAGTTTAAATTTGAATTTTGCAAATCCATAACCCGCAAGACTACAAGAAATGACATTAAGAACAGTGCCAATTGATGCAATAATTACTGTATTCACAAGAAGTTTAAAATAATTCAAAGTGCCTAATAAGGTGCTAAAATTGCTTAATGTCCAATGCTTAGGTACCCAGATTATCGTCGGGTCATATAGATCCCGAGGGTCTCTTACCGATATGCTTACCATATAAACTATCGGATATAGAACGACGAAACACATACAAGATAAAAGAATAAACCTGAATATTCTTATGGAAAGCTTCGAGCCTTTTGAAAAAAGCTTTCTTTCCATATCATTCCTATTATTGATTTTGCCATATATCTTTCTAAAATAAGCATTTACTCTGTTAATCAATTCAGCCACCTCAATCTACTGTATAGACTATTTTCTTATTTATTACAGCATATACGATTCCAATTATTACAAATACTATAATAAAATATATCCATGAAAGAGTCGAACTATAAGAAAAATTTAATTGCTGCCCAAAACTCTGAATATACTGCATTACATTATTAGAGAAATCAGTAAAACCGTCAATAATTGTGTAAATAAGACTCACCATTAAAATGGGAGTAATCATTGGAAATGTAATCATCCAAAATGCTTCCCATGCCGTAGCACCCTCAATATGGGCAGACTCATACAGCTGCTGCGGTACTGTCTGCAATCCTGCGATAAATAGAATAATCTGAAGTCCTGATTTCCATGAAAGATTGAATATACCGGAAACCATACCCATGATAAAAGATACAATATCTGAACGCAGGCCGGATTGTAATAAAATCAGCTGTAACTCAGTTGTCTTAAAAAGCATGGATGATCTGGCACCTGATATGATTGATTGAGACATAGCATCGCCTTGCATTATAGATAATATTATACCGGAACCTGCAATTACAGGTAAAAAGAATACTGCTCGTACAAAAGTTCTGCCTTTGAACTTTGCATTCATAACTACCGCCATAAAAAGACTAAAACCTAAAATAACAGGTACATAATAAAGCATAGAACTTATCTGGTTCGTGAGATATTGAACGAAATGAAGATCAACAATAAAAGCGTTAAGATAGTTGGCAAATCCCTTATATGCCAGTACCAAACCGTTTGTCGTAATTTTAACATCACATACAGAATATTGTATTGAACTTATAATTGAGCGTAAAAACAAACCCAAAAAACCTAGTAGCCACGGTGAAATAAACAGAATGCCCGCAATTGATTTTTTTCTTGAAATTGTTAACTTGAATTTTTTTTGTTTCACTTATTAGCACCCACTTTCGTGATTAAAAAATCACATGGAGAAACTTTAAGTCCAGACTGTTCCCATTGAGCATTATTATAATTAACAATGATACCAATACCGTTTTCATAATCGGTTTCAAAAACACCATCGGCAAGTTTTTTGTGCTCATATATGGAACTGCCGGCGGTTGCAGCAACAAGGTCACTGCTCTTCTTAAAATTTTCTGTCATATTCGAAAACCAGAAATTGTAGTCAGGACTATATAAATAGTTTAGACTTGAATCAATTAAGTTAGTCCTGTCACCTGTAATGTAGGAGTAATGGAGCATTGAACCCGTTTCGATTTCTTTAAGGAAAAGCTGAGTGGGATTGCTGCTAAGGTTGATGGAATTGACCGAGTACGGCACCAGTCCTGACAGTACTATCTGAGCAAAAGGAACATCTTCATCCATTACATCATATCCGCTTGAACAAACCGGAAGATCAACAATTGCATTTGCATAAGGTATCGCATATGCATGGGGGTACTCTAAAACAAGTTTTCTGTTTTTTTGCTTGATTATTTTTATTGCATCAATAAAAGAATTTTCACTGGAGTACCTTGTATACACCTTATTCCCAAAATCAGTATACATTGTGCTTCCTAAATTGCTTGAAGAAACAGCATCAAGTCCTTTATTTGTCAGGTTGTCACTGATTTTCTCTGCAGCAGTAATAACACTGTTAGGATTTAAAAGTAAATATCTGTCGCTGTTAGTATCTCTGAGACGCGTACTTTCAATAAACTTATACTGAAAAGCAGGTGCATTTGAAAGGCTTTTACTTGGATCAAAGAATGTCGAGAAACCGTTTCCACTGTTCTTAAACATCTGAATATCTATATTTGGAAACAGACCGCCTCCAGCCGATTCAAGTTTATTTTTAAGATCAATCATCTGAACTATGCTGCCGACAGTGTCCACAGGGTTAAGACCGCAATCTATTTTCCCGGAAAGGTTATCATCGCTCCAACTCATCAGACGCATATTTATACCGGAAATTCCGACTTTTATAAGCTTATCTGTTAAAGATTGAATTTGATTTACGGTTGAAAGTACTTTGGTTACGTCAAATGGAATACCAAAAACCGGTTCTGTACGTTTTACTGCACAGTAAGCATCTATAAAAATTTCATTTTTACCGTCCCAGACCTTTTTTAATCCTTTGTTTGTTTGAAGATATTGCCTGTAACAGCGTGCCATCCCGTAGTAGTTTACATCGTTTCCTGTAAGAGGATAAATGCTAAGTTCACAGCTGTCTATATCAATGTTATTCTTTTGAAAAAGTTTAACTGTCTGTGGCGACGCGGTATCTTCACCTAAAATAAATGAATCATTTTCTCTTAATTTAAATTCGCAATAAGCATTTGCATAGCTCGTATTTTTCAAGTTCGGTAAAGCATGAAGTACCCCATAAGCATCGCCTTTTGAAACAACTGATAAAAAAGCACTGTTTCCATTTTTAATTCCATATACAGGCATTAACACATTTTGACTTTCAGCGGGGGTTATAAGAAGATTTGACGATAAATTTCTTCCATAAATAGGTTTATCAAATTCATCGTTTTTCTGTTTACCATTGTTAAAATTCATGATTGAACCACAGCCGTCAGGCATAAATATGTAACCGCTATCGTTTAATCCTCCGGCTCCAAAGTAAGGCAGAAAATGGATTGAACTTATAAGATATAAATCCTTTTTATTCTCTTTAATATTTTTGGTGTCTATTATCGCTTTGATACAACTGTCATTAAGTAAAATTTCAATCGGTATTGTAAATCCTTCCGCAGGAAAGTTGTAAACAGCTATGAACCCGTTATTTACCGGTTCAACAGTCACGCCTCCCTTTTTTACACTGGAGGCTTCCGAGTTACTCTTTGAGATATTCGTTCGGTCAAGATTAAAATAGTTTATTTTCATCAAAGACTGTAATTCCATTTTAAATACACCCCGTGTATTTTTATCATCTGCAGCATTAGGTGGATTGCTATACCATATTGAATTATCTGTTTTGTTAATTATATAGAATTCTCCGCTGAATTTATCAGCATATAATTCAAATTTTTCATTTTCCGCAAACTTTGTAAACCCTTTTTCTGTTTGGACAACAGCAGTTTGGGGTGTTACGGATATACTTGAAACTTTATCAGGGTTTATGGCAGGAGATGCTGAAAACCCTAAAGAAACGATTGTGAGGACACATGTGAATGCAACAGTGGCTATTGACATTCTATTTACTTTCAAAAGTTATACCTCCCTTTATGGTATTCTGGATGAAATCATCTTCTATACATTAGTTCAAAATAAATAGTCTGAAAGAATGATATCACCTGTTGTATAAGACCAAACATCAATACTATAAGAAATAAGACGAACAATATTCCAATAACAGTAAAAATAATACTTAGAACCGTCTTTGAAAAAGAATAACTATGAACAACCCTTAAAGCAGTTATAATAAGGTAACCGCTCCATATTATGCCTATACACTCAATAACAACTAAAAAAGACCCTTCTTCCATAATAAAAAACCGACTTAAAATCACATTTAGATAAATAGAAACAATATAAGGTATAAGTGCATAAGAACAAGATGCCCATATCTCTTTAAAGTTACCTTTTCCATCTAAAAGAGTTGTCACAGACCAGTTGCAAATTACTCCAAAAATGAAAAGCATAAACGTAGAAAAAAAGATATAAAGTATATTCAAATCATTGAGATTATTCATATTAAATATAAATCCGCTTTCCTGTTTCTGAGCTATCATAGAAAAAAACCAAAAAAGCAAGATTATAAATGAAAAACCTACATTCCATTGTTTTTCATATTTCATCTCTTCAAATTGATCTGCCGGATAGACGATTAAGTGACCTATTTGCTTAATTATTTTCATTTTTTTCACCTCATGTAAATGAAATCAGATGCTGCCAATTAACGATTTTTTTTTTTAATTTAATGAATATAAATAAAAATATAATCAATGCACTAAGAACGGTTGCAACATAAGGGAAATAATTTCTTATTAGTACAGTTCGATATTCCTTGTATGCTTCCGAGTAACTTTGTCGGTCAAAGCCATATTTTAAATATTCAAGGGCTTCATTGTATTTACCAGCCTGAAAAAGAGCTTTCCCGATACCGCCATATGCCAATACATAATTAACATCATATGAAAGTACATTTTGCCAGATTGATTTTGCATTTTCATAATCTCCCTGATTATATAAAAGAACTCCTTGATTAACCAGTGAACCGAATTCCGTAGGAGCAAAAACTGTTATATTTCCTTTAGTGGAATCTAGAACAAGAATATTTTCACCTAGATCGCCAATTGCAACAGGAGTTTTGAACGCTCCTAACTGATTACCGGATTCTCCGAATATTTGCAACAATTTACTTTCCTGATCATACTCAAAAATCCTTCCCCTAGTAGAGTCAAGACCAAATATAAAACCGTCTTTATTTATACAGACATCAACAAATTTTGTTTGTATACTCTGTCCCATAAACCATCCTTTTTCAAGGTCACCATATTCATATGTTGAGGATGATATGTTTTTTGTTTGAGCTCGTAAAACATTATAGCCGAGAGCATTTAATTTTGTTATTTGATTAGATGTTGATTGTGATGTTTGTGTACAAGTATAAATAAAATTCTGACTGTCGATATCAAAATTTGAAAATTGTATAGGTACATACATTGACATCTTGTTTATTTGTGTCTGCGTAAGTATCTTTTTCCACATATAATCAGCCAAAAGGCTTAAAGTTATTTCTACTTTATTGGACCCGTAAAACCCAAAAAATTTGCCGCTTTGGTTATACATTATTGCTCCAAGATAGAGTCCGTCGACTAAAACAAAGACAGTCCCCATAGAGTTTACAATTACTTTTAACGGTGCGAACTGAATACTGTCAGAAATCAAATCAGAGACCGGTTTGGTATATTGTGTAATATAATTACAATTTTTATCTATTTTGACCACTCTTTGCCTGAGGGCTTGAGCTATATAAATGTTCCCTTGCTCATCAACAAAGAGACCGCATGGAGCTTTGAGTTGTATAGCTTCGCTACTACCGTTAATATGATCAATTATACTTATTAAATGAAAGTTTTTGTCCATCACTATTATCCGATTATTATCGGTATCAGAAATATAAATATCGCCGTTTTTTGTAACAAATAGGTCAGATGGATTGGCAAATTCACCCACGCCAATAGATGTTCCAGTATAGTGAGCAACAGGTTCATAACCGATAGGTGAAGGAACCGACCGATTCCATGCATTATAATTATAACCGTTATACGGTAATGAGCCTGGTTCCTGTGCATAGGAAGTTATTGAAAACATTATTGAAATAAATATTAAAAAACATAAGGTTCTTGCTAATTTCATTTTTTTCACCTACTATTCCTTAATGGCAGCGAATGCCATCGTTTCAACGACCTTGCTTAGCAGAAAAATAAAAAGAAGAATTGGAGGGATCATAAGGAACACCGATGCTGCAGCACCGACTCCCATTCTTGCCATAATATTGCCTGTTACTATCACCTGCATTACGGCAGGCAATGTACGCAAATTTTCACTAAAAATAAATTGTTGTGTAGAAGGATTATTCCACACACCCTGAAATGTAAAAATAATAAGGGTAAGCCAGGCGGGTTTTACGTTAGGCATAATAATTCTAAAAAAAATCCCAAATTCTCTCGAACCATCTATCCTTGCTGCTTCAACAACTGATGTAGGCATTTGTTCAATAAACTGTTTCATTAAGAAAACACCCAATGCGGCACCTATAGAAGGTACAATCAATGCAGCATATGTATCAATCAATCCAAATTTCGCTATTATTATATATTGTGGCAGAAACGTAACCTGCGGTACAAACATAAGAGAAAAAACAATTACCGTAAATATTGTATTTTTACCGGGAAATTCGTTTTTTGCCAAAGGATATGCACACATTGATGCAAATAATACTTGAAATACGGTTGCTGTAACAGTCACAAAAACACTGTTAAATAAATATCTGCTGAATGGTACCCAAAGGTTTGAACACAAATTAATAAGATCCGTAAAATTATCAAATGTTGGTCTTGTGACAAAAAATCTTGGCGGAAAAAGAAATATCTCATCAAAAGGTTTAAAGGCTGACAAAATACCGTATACGAGCGGTAACGCAAGAAAAATACCAGTAAGCAGCAATATCAAAGTGACAATAATATTCCCGCCGATTGATCTGACATATTTTCTTGATCTAAAAGCAGTATTTTTATTTGAAGCTCCCAAATTAAATTTTAAAGCAATCCGCATATCTATAATCACGCCTTTCGCATATGCCTACCGCCTAAGCGAAAGGCATTAATATAAAAAAGTCAAAGAAAAATATGTAATAATTTTTTATTTTAGTGACCTATTCTGTTTAATAACAAGCCAACAAGCTTGTACGATAAAACCATTAAGACAAAAATAAAAGTGGCGAGTGCACAGGCATATCCCATTTCATATCTAATCATTCCATAATCCATAATGTGGGTTACAATTGTTTCCGCACTATACTGTGAACTTGGAAAACCGGCAAGCCTAATAGATACATCGGCAACTGAAAAAGAAACTACAATTTGCATTACAGCTCCGAAAAGCAATTGAGGCTTCATTGCCGGTATAGTAATATACCAGACCTCCTGAAATCTATTTCTAATTCCATCAATCATACCGGCTTCATATAGTCCCCTGTCAACGCCCTGAAGACCAGCTATAAATGCCAAAAATCCTGTTCCGAGGCTCAACCATAATTGAACGAATATTACCACGGCTAATGCATAATTTGGATCTGTCAGCCATCCTATGGGTTCTTTAAGAAAACCGAATTTCATTAAATACCCATTAATAAATCCATATGAATCAGGACTGAATATAAAAAGCCAAATTGTATAAGCTGTACCCGAGAGTACCGGAGCATAGAAGATAACTATTACAAAAGCTCTTATCCTTCTGCCAAGATCATTTATGAGCCATGCAAACAGAAAGCACAGTATATAGCTTATAGGACCGGTAACAAGCACAAAAAGAAAAGTATTACGCAATGCGATAAGAAATACATCGTCATCTAGCAGCATTGTGAGATAATTGTTCCAGCCAATAAACTTTGGAGGAGTGAGGATATTATAATATGTAAAGCTATAAACAATTGAAATAATAACAGGTAAAAAGGTAAAAAGGAGGAAAAACAAAAGAAAAGGTGCCATTAACACATAGTTTTGCCAGCCTCTAATTATTTGATGACCTAAACCAGTAAGATTTTTTTTATGTTTAATATCTCTCAAACTAATTTCCATTTAAACTCACCTCTTTGTCGTTTAAACCGAATTCATTAAGCTTTTTGATAATCTCTTCATTGTTTTGCTGGTTCCAATAGTTCAAAGCTTCTCTTGGATTTTCATTATTGTAAATGACGGCTCTAAAGGCATTATCAATATTCCTCGAAACATAATATCCACCGGGTATCTCAGGTATCTCCTTGACATTTCTCCATTGACTCATAATTACCTTCAATTCACTGCCAGACCATGGTATCTGCTTCAATGCATCAATGTTAGCAGGATTATATCTGCCGGCAGCACCTAATATTGATTCAATTTCTTTTCCATACTCACCTTGAGTATTTGCCTGTGTCCACCAGTTAATAAAATCCCATGAAGCTTTCTTATTTTTTGTAGCAGACAAAATCACACATGCTGTTCCTGAAGCAGCTTCTGTCCTGTTTACTGTACCATCTGATTGTACTGTGCCTGGAATTGGAACCATACTCCACATATTTTTAATTTCTGGTGCTGCAGTATCAAGCATATTGTAAAAGGTATAAACATTAATATCTAACGGCATTTCACCTGTTCGAAAACGATTATAGTCATCTTTAAACAAAGGGAATCCATACTGTGTATATAAATCTGTGTATTGCTTAAAAATGTTATTTGATAATGTCGTGTTAAGCTCAGTTCCATTAAGATTCTTATTATAAATATTTCCGCCGTTTTGCATAATAAGTGTTAAAAAAATATTCAATGCCCCCATACCCTGAGAAACAACACTGTAAGCGTCAAGTGATACATACGGTATACCTACATTCATATTGTTTCTCTGTAAAACCTCAGCTACATCATAAAAATCATTCCAAGTATCAGGTGGTTTTATGTTAAGTGCATTAAAAATATCTGTCCTGTAAAACATCATAAAGAAATTCTGCGTTTCAGGTAAAGCATAATAATTTCCGTTTAAGCAGTATGGAATCATTGCGTTATTCATGTAATGTTTTATATTATCAGAAAAGCCACTAAAAGTTTGCAGTGGAATAACCGCTTCTCTCAATGCGAGATTTATAGGGTCACCTCTGCCAATCATTAAAGCAACATCCGGACCTTTGCCTGCCATAACAGCCTGCGTCAGTCCGCCTTGAACAAGCGAAAGATTAACCGTAATACCCGACTGAGGCGTAAAGCTGTTGTCTATGAGGCTTTTTAACACTTCTGCCTGATCTCTTCCTGAATTTATCCATACATAAACCGATTTGCTTTTGTCATAAACATTACCAATACTACTGTAATCCTCAAAAAAGGAACCGAAAAATCCTTTGACCTGATATGCAATCTTTTCAAAAAAAGAAGATTTTTTTTCTTGAATAGGTGTACTTTCAGGAGAGATATAAATTTTATCCAAAAGAAGTTTTTGGTTTTTGATTTGCAATATCCATGCCGCTAAAGTAAATACATTTGTCTGAAAACTTGAAAGTCTTGAAGGAATTGTATTTGGTTGTGCAATAAAGCTGTCAAGTTCATTGGACATCATATCAAGCATTGAGGCTTCCGACCCCTTATGCTTTGTTATTTGGTATAAACTCTGCTCAACGCCTCTAAATAATCGTGCGTCTTTTTTCATAGTGCTTATTAAATCCGGAACAGCAACCTGAAGGTTATAATCACGGTAAATATCCGGTATTGCTCCTGTTATCATGATTATTTTCCTATAAAGTGCGTTTAATGAATAAACACCATATCCTACATCTGAAAGTAATGATGACATATCACCTAATGTAACTGACATGGAAATTTGATGTTCGCCTTTTTTAAGAAATATTTGATATGGATTGTTATCTCCTAATATCTTATAATTCCAATCTACTCCATAATCAAATTTTACAGCTTCCAGTTCTTTAAAAGGAACACTTCCATCAATTTTAACTTTACGTGATACAAATAATCCGCGGATATAGTTCTGCTTATACCTAAAACCTATATTGTAAAAGCCATCTTTTGGTACGTCGAAGCTCCAAGAGATCGTCTGATTAGGCAGTGCCCAATTATCTCCGCCAATGGTATTCAGCCTGACTTTAACAGGATCACAAGGCGTTGTTCCAGGATCAGACCTGTCTGAAACAGAATAAATCATTGAGGAAGTAGTGTACAAAGTTTTTTCAGCTTCCAATACAATTGTACTTCCCTGAGTGTTATTCTTATTTAATAAGTTTTTGTATTGCTGATAGGACGGCGGCTGTTTTTCATTATAAATATTAATTTGTTTTATTGCTATGGGTTCCTTTACCGATGTGAGCTTTATAGTATGTACTCCCTTTGAAAAATAAAAAAGGTAAGGATCATTTGTCAAGCCTTCATTGTTCAAAAAAGGTTCGCTCATCCACTGGTTTACTTCAACCTGTGGCGACCTGATATCGTTGCCTTTATTATCTTGTTGCGGAATTGAGTATTTATCCTTGAATAGTCGCGGAAATGATATTGAGTTTGCACCGTTAAAAGGTATATTATCATCTATTGATAATTCAAACTCAATATCTCCTCCGTTACCTTCAAGAGTATAATAATCAAGTGACATATTATATAATCCGGATTGGTTAATAACGACATTCCATTCGACATTGCCATCTTGGTTATTCCAGACTAAGATATTTTTTTGACCTTTAAAATCCTGTATCTTAGCGTCAGTACCGTTTGTTACGGAAAAGGACATCGCAGGAATTGCCATTGTGACATCAGGTTTTATCTCATTCTTATACTTATCATAATATAATGTATAACTACCTTCAACACCATACTGTCCTGTATATGGGTCGGGTGTATTTACACTATCTTCTGCAAATACAAAAGAAAAGTATGAAAATATAAAAAGAACAATTATTATTAAAGTAATTATTTTAAATATTGCTTTTGATGAATTAAATACCAATTTCTTTTCTGCCATAAAAACCCTCCCTACTATTGATTTTGGTCTTTTTTGCCACACAAGCCATAACAGAACTACGGGTTGTTATTTTCTTTGCAATCCGTTATTTTTTTGTTTGAGCTTTTACGTTAGAATTTGCATTATCAATTTCCGATTGAAGTAAAGGAGAATATTTTTGGATACAGGTAGACCAAGGATCGCCAAATTGACCGATCTCATTCCACATTATCCACATCTGATCATTACCCCAGTTGCCGACGCCAAGCATTCGTGGCACAACAAATGTAAACTTACTTGAATCCATTTCATCCTGTAGATTATATATATCTGGTGTAAAACCTGTCAGTCTTGTATCCTTTTCTCTTAATCTCTGCTTTGTAGTGGCGTCTACAAGCATATATCTCGTAATGACTGTGTAAGCTATAGCACCTCCAGGGTTTTTTGCTCCTTTTGCTATCCATGCTCCTTCAATCCTTGACTGAACATAATAATTGTTTGAATTATCCATTTTTGGAGTAGGTGCAAATGCAAATTCTCCCTTTTCCATCTGATCGCTGAATGTTGATAATATCCATGCCGCTCCCCAAAGCATTGCGGTAGTGCCCTTTGTAAAAGCTTGTATTGCATTTCCAAAGTTGGTATCTCTGCATTCGTCTTTATAACCGGTGTTATATACAAAATTCATTGCTTTAGCCAAATTTGGATCGTCAATATTATTTATAAATTCACCATCGGGTTGGGTTTTAACAAAATCGGATCCGCATGAAATATAAAAATCAATAGGATGCATTGTAAATCCATAAACATCGGTTTTTCCATCTCCGTTTGTATCAACGGTAAGCTGATTGGCAAGCTCAATCATTTTACTCCAAGTCCACTCGCCCTTTTTATATAAATCCAGCGGAGTATCAAGTGCTAAATCTTCAAACATTTTGACATTATAAAATAAAAAACTGTCGTTATGTATTTGACTTATAGGAAAATAATACTTTCCGTTTATCTTATACTGGTCGTTTACAGCTTTGACGTTTTGCCAGAGAGGAGTATCGAAATTGATATAACTATCAATTGGCTGCACCAAATCGTTATAAATAAAATTCGGAAAATCTTGCCCTTTATATTTTATAAGATCAGGAGAGCTGCCTGACATTACCATTTGAGCAACTTTTGTCGGTAATTCTGCATATGTAGTTCTGATAAATTCCAATTCACAATTATATTTTTGCTTCATGAGATTGTTAATCTCATAAAAATAATTATTTGGATCAGTTAAACCACTTGAACTATCCCATGTAAGGTATGTTACTTTTTCTTCGGTTATGTTTAGCTTGGGTAACAATAAATCGCCATTGATATTGCCTGCTTCGGATGAACTTTTGTTATTATTACCGTTCTGACACCCGACAAAAACTGAAAGTACAATTAATAATACCACCATCAACGAAATAATCTTTTTCAAAATAATTCTCCTCATTTTATTAATTTAATAATCCAACTAAACTGTAATTTGATTAACCTCTTTATCAGTATATGCACCATATTGTATCAATAATTTTATCAATAATTACCTCAATAGTCAATATAAAATGCCCGCCTTTTTTAAAAAAAAGGTTATTTATTCAATACACTGTCTGCTATCTCTATAATGAACGGACGTTCCTTTCCCTGCACATTCGGATAATGAATTATCAGTTGCATTTTACCGTTAAAATCCTTGAATATCATTCCATGGCCACCATCATCTGTAAATAACGGCAGTTTCTCGTTTACCCACGGTCCGTTTATTTCAGAGGCTCTTGCAATACCTAAAGCATATCCGGTTTCACAGAGGCTGGACCAAATCATAATAAGGCTTGAATTTTTTCTTTTCAGTAAAAACGGCCCATCAGTAATGTAATTCCCGTCAAAGCCTTTAACCCAAGATACGGAAGAAGCGTTAAACAATTCAATCGGATCGCCAATAGAATTTTTCAAATCATCACTAAGCCTTATAGCACAGATAGTTCCATCTTTTATTTGTGTCCATTCATGGCAAAAAACCATCCACGGTTTTCCCAACTTATCTATATATAGTGACCCATCGAGACAATTCCAGTCTTTGGGTGTCACAGGTCCATTGCTGTGTATTCCAAATGGTCCAATTGGATTATCTGCAACAAGTATTTGCGTTCCTCTAAAAGCATCTTCAGCAAAAAAACTGGCGAACATATAAAAAAGGTCATTATATATGTATACTTCAGGAGCCCAAAAATGCCTGTCTGCCCAAAATCCATCTGGTCGCTTAAAAGCAGTAAAGGGACCATCCCAAGATTCTAAATCACTACTTTTAAAAACTTCAAACCTGTCTGCTATACCCCATGATGTCTCACCTTTTGTACCATAAAGATAATATGTAGATTTATACGGCAGAATAAAAGGATCCCTCAAATAAATATCTTCTCTTTTCATAATTAGTATATTGCTCCTTTATATATTTAAAATTGAATAACCATATGGCTCAATTTCATTTTCTGTTTTGTTATATTTCGCTTTTCCGCCCTTCCCACCCATATCCACGGACATGAGAATTCGGTTCCCTTCATTATTCACTCTAATTATAGATACTATGCCTACATCATTTTCAAATTTTAGCCTAACGCCGGCTAATCCGGCATAATGAGCAAATAATTTAGACAACATCAATTTACCTTCATCTGAAGACGGCAGTGCACCAAGTGAAATAATCTTCCCTTCTCCATAATCCCTTTCAGTTATAAAAGCTAATCCAGTAGTTTCTCCGCCAACAACATTACCTATCTTTTTTGCTTCGTTGCATTGCATAAAGTGACTCCAAAGAGACAGCGGTGCCCTAATACCAAAAGCCTCACCTTCACATGCAGTACCTTTGATGGGATATGAAAATAAAACCTTTACTCCTGCTGCAGATTCAAATTTTCTTCCCAAAGCTGAATCCGTATGCACAGTATGCTCTTTTGTCCTCATCCCTGTTAGCGGTCCTACAATCCATATTCCTCCTTTTTCAACAAACGAAAGAGCTTTATTTAAGAGCTCATCGCTCAAATAGTAAATAAAAGGTGTAATAACTATTTTATATTCATCAAGCTTTGCATTTTCACCAATTATGTCACGATGAAATCCGGAATCAAGAATAATATCATAAATCCCTCTCATAAGATTGTAATAATCCATATTTTCAAGCGGTTCTGTCATCATAAAGGCTCTTGCAATATCAGAATAATGCAAAGCAATTTCAGCTTTTACAGGTACAGTCATAATTATTTGGTTTTCTATTTCCCTCATTGCAGCAGTTGCCTTTTCCACCTGCCTGTATCCTATTGCAGGTTCTCCCCATGAACTTATTATTGCCCCGTGAGGAATCTCACAACCACTTTTATGTTGTCTAAAGAGCCAATATGAAAATCCGAATGCACCCATTGCATAAGCACAAACCGATTCTGCTTTAACAAATTCATCTGGATGTATTTTTTTGTTTACTTCAATAAAACCACTATGAGAGGAGCAAGTTTCCATAACCATAAATGAATAACCATTTTTCATACAACGAAACCGATCGTAATCAAACACCATTTGACGATAATCATTTGCCTCAGGGTAATCGTCAAACGAAGCGAAATCAAGTTCTTCAAATACAGCCTCATTATTAAGCATAAACAAAACACTTGAATTATGCGTTATTGGAGCTTTTGAGTGTTTTCTGATGATATCTGTTTGTATCCGCAGATATTCGACTATTTTTTCTCTTGAAAAAAGCCTGTACATAGTCGAAAGTGAAGGGTTATGTAAAAAAGTCGTCCTTAGAGGTACGGGCACTTGCTCAAAACTCTGGTAATACTGGCTCCACACATGGGTTGCCCATGCAATATTAAGATTTTCTATGGTTTCATACCTTTTTTCTAGCCACTCATGCCATAATTTTTCACATTCTTCACAATAGCATTCGGCCACATTACATTTAAATTCATTATCTATCTGCCAACCAATAACACCTGGTAAATTTCCTACTTTTTCAGCAAGAGCTTCTACTATAATTTTCGTCCTTTTGTGAAAATAAGGGTTATTTGTACAGACATGCTGTCTTGCACCATGAATTACAATACCTGCATTATCTTTATACATACGCTCAGAATGCCCATAAGAAACCCATATTGGCGGTGTTGCAGTCGGTGTGCAAATGATAGTTGAAATACCATTTTCATTTAGTTTGTTAATGACTTCAACAAAAAATGATACATCTATAACATTTTCATAAGGTTCCATAACCGACCATGCAAATTCGCCCATTCGGACGACATTAATTCCAAGCTTTTTCATATACGATATATCCTGGTTGATGGTGTTGTCATCCCAAAGTTCCGGGTAATAGGCTGCACCGTGTAATAATCTCTTCTCTATCAATTATATCCCCATCTTTATTATGATTTTTAATGTGAAATGTTCTGAAACATTGTTTTGATATACATATGATCTTTACCTTATAATTTCAAGTCCTTACCCAGTTATTACCATCCCATATAAGTTCAGCTTTAATGTCAGTATCATAATAATGTGAATAGAACGAACATAACCTTTTAAAAGGTCTAAAATTAGTTGGACCAAATCTTTCAATCTTGCCCTTTGAAATAAACTCAATATTACCTTCGACAGGGAATTCCTCATATATTTCGATATCATCTTTGAAAGAATACCAAATATAGTTATCAACGCAAACCCTGTATTTTCCTTTTGAAATCTTTCTTCGTGCAAAAAACTTAAATCCAAAAGCTTTTCTATTATTCAAACCGCCTTCGATTGCACTGTAAATATGCTGTGCTGGATCATTTAAGCCCTTTAAATGAAGTGTACCAATCCTAAGACACCCTAAATTACTTGGATAAAACCATGCCCATTCTTGTTTTATGTCATAAACCGAATCGCCAATCTCAAACAATTTTAGATTGTGATAATTTATGACCGAATAATAGACAGACAGACTTTCTATTGAACCTGTTGTATTTTCTATAAAAATAAAGGCACTATCTTTATTATTAAAACTTATTCCTTCAATATGTATTGTAGATGCTGCAAGCGCCCTTATTCCCACTAATCTGATAGCATATCTGCATCTTGTATGTTCAACATTAAGCTGGTTAATAGTTACTTCACTTTCTTCTGTATCAAGAGAGAACAGGGTATCAACATCGTAACAAGATGTAATATAGATGTTATTGAATACATTGCCTGTTCTATTATCAGCAATAAAGTCTATTCCCCTGTAACTGAAATCACATATTTCCAATGTATCATAAGTGACGGAAAAAGACTCTGAATTATGAAAATTATCGGAAAATATTCCGGTTCCAACATTTTTAATTTGAACACTTTGAATAAGCGATCCCCTTTGTAATGGCATGTCGTTACAGCCAGTTAACAAGCCGACTCTTTCTCCCTGCTTTTCATTTCCCGTAATTATACCATTATCAAAACCAATACTTATATCAGAAATTTTTGTGCTTCTGCCCGCAGCTATGACCGGTTCCGATACATCTTTGTTAACCGATTCTATTCTTGTACTACATATATTTTCGCCACACAGATTTTGATTAATCAATTTTAATGTTCTGCTGACTATATACTTTCCCGCAGGGATATATATGCTTTTCCCCGTTGAAAGGGCTCTTTCAAAAACTTCGGTATCATCTAATCCACTGTTTGGACATGCACCGTAATCAATAATGTTGATATAATATGTTATTTCAGAAATTTTTTCGGTAACCATTATTTTCCTCCAACAAGATAGCATAAATTTAGTAAAGAATATATTATTTAATACCGATTTTTTTATAGTATTTAAATAAAAGAAATGCAACTACTGCAGCAATAATTAAAAAAATTATTATAATATATAAATATTTTTTACCGTTCTCTGTCTGATTTACATTTATATTAGAAGAATCTGGTATACTCTGACTTAAAACATTAGAAACACCAGATGAATTATCACTTGTATTACTGGATATTTCTGAAGTATTAGAACTATAGACTGAATTAATGCTTGTTATACTGGATATCGTTGATTTGGAAGAAACACTCTTAGAACTATTACTTTGTGATGTGTTTGAACTAATTATACTTGAATTGTTGTTTTTGACGAGGTATGTAAGTGCGTATACCAGTTTACTATGTGCAGCAGTATTATAATTTACATTACATACATTATAAAGTTCCTTGCCGTCGGCAGATACAAACATACTGCGGCTGTATCCGTTGCTTGCACCATTTAAAGCACTATAGGTAAGCGGTTGTGATATCCTTTCCCATTGTCCGTTACCTAAATTATAATTTACAAAATTATCGCTACCTCGTTCTGAGCTTGGAGTTTGAAAACATGCTGAAACAATCAGCATTCCGTTGCCTCCTCCGGCAGGACTCCAAACATTATAAGGTGATGACCCCGGTGTAACACCGTCTTGAGAAACTAATTTTGTACCGAGATTTGTTGCATCTCCCCAGTTACTACAATTATCCGAAAACCTATAGTATACCGGATTCCCACTATCCCTGTCTTTTGCATCTACGACCTCATATGTCATAAAATATTTTCCGTTCGGGAGTTTAGATACTGTTGGCATACCCGGTCTCAGATTTTGTGTGTTTACAGCAACATCTTCAACAACCGGTCCCCATGTGTATCCGCCGTCCGAAGAAATCTGATGAACTATCATCTGACTGTGCGATTCACTTTGCCTTTCATCCGCATAAAAGCAGACCAACTTTCCAGTCGAGTCAATTATTAGAAACGGTTCCCATATGCCATATGGGTCTGCTCCGCCTTGTGCGATATCTGACATAAATGTCCATGTGAGACCCAAGTCATTACTTTTGAAAAGTTTTATTTTGCCATACTCCCATGTATAATTGCCGTATGTGTTCGTTATAGCAAGCCCTGCACATAGAATTGTACCCGCCGGGTTGATACCGATACTTATCGGCAATTCGAAAAGTTGAGGTTCCCATCTCATACCTTCCATTTCACTGGTAGTGACATCGGAAATACGAGTCCAAGTACTGCCTTTATCTATACTTTTAAAGATTGGAAATGATAAATATTTCATCCCGTTATCCACAGCAGTTTTTTCACAAGTGGCAAGCAGTGTACCATTTGCACTTCCATTATGCTGAAGTTCAATTATTCTTCCATACTGAACTCCCGGAGGATACCAAGTTGTCTTTGGTTTATATATCTCAACCGGTTGGTTCTCCACAGGTGCGGCTATAACATTTGATGTAATAGCAATAAAAATTAAAAATATAAACAATAATGCTAATGTTTTTTGAAGTTTTTTCATAGTTAGTTCTCCATTCTAAAGCAGGTACTGTCAAAAATTTTACTTTAAAAACAGCTGACAGCACCTAATTTTCGCT
>CAZFQD010000031.1:0-7961 GCA_964520885.1 uncultured Oscillospiraceae bacterium
CTTTTCTCTTATTCTAAATTACCGCTTTCTATCACATTTCGCAATTACCTATAATACTATAGATCAAAACAAATGTGATATTATTTTAACATAATAATGCATTATAATTATATAGGCAAGTGCTTAGTTTTTCAATACTATTCCAAAAATAGTTTAACTAATATTTCTAACTTGTCTATCCATATTTCCTTTGTTTTGAATATTTTTTTGCTGAGTTTATTTAAATATCATTGACAATAGCAGGGTAATATAATAAAATTACAATTATAATATGTGCCCGTAGCTCAGTTGGATAGAGCGAGCGCCTCCTAAGTGCTAGGCCGGAGGTTCAATTCCTCTCGGGCACGCCATGAAAAAAGCCCTTCTGGGCTTTTTTCAACGATATGAACCCTAACGGGTTCGTGATATATGCCTATCGGCGTGTGATATACCGCAAGCGGTGTGATATGCACTGCGGTGCATGAAGTGGGTTCATATCATATCACCCGTGCGTAGCACGGATATCACATTTTGCCAACAGCAAAATATATCACACGACTTTTAAGTCGTATATCATAAAAAAATTTTGTGTAATGTCTTTTCTCTTATACTTTGTCATTTTTTTAGCCACCGCCTTAAATAATAATTAAATTTACTTTTTCTATAAGTTATAATAACTTTTTTATATTTTCTACACTCCTCGCATAAATCTAATTCTTTTGATAATACTACATCTTTTTCCGTTAAATTAATATAGTTAATCTTGTTCCAACATTTTAAGCAAAATTCTGCCATTTTTTACCTCCATTAATGATACATTATATATGCTATATTATACAATACAAGTGTATTTAATTGCAATAGGTGTTTATATTATTTTTCATTTTAAAATGCTAAAATAATATAAAGGGGGCAAAAGGATATGCAAACAAATTATCAACTTAACTATATAAAGATGGGTTTAAAAATACAATATTACAGAAAATTGAAAGGGCTTACACAGGAATCTTTTGCCGAATTGGTTGATAAAAGCTGGTCTTTTATTGCACAAGTAGAGTCTCCTTCTGCTGTTCGTGGTATTTCTTTGGAAACACTTTTTAAAATGGCAGAGGTTTTAGAAGTTGAACCATATAAACTTTTACAAAATGATTAAAAAATAATCATCAAATGATTTTAAAAAAGTGATGGCTGGTATGAAACCCGACGATTTTCTTCGGGCTTTTTTTAATGATATTTGCCCTTTTAGGACAATTGATATTCCGAAAGGTATATCAATTAAATTCTAAAATTAATACTAATTGACATTATCTTGTTTAACAATTATAATAAATTATAGTTTTAATGGTCAATTGTCAATTGGTTTTTGGAGGTTTTATGTTAACACAAGAGCAAACAAGAGAAAAATATAATGAAAAACAATTGTTTAAAAATATTAATGCGAGTTTCTTTGCAGTTGTTGCTCAGCAAAGCATTAGTTTAATACTTCAAATTGGAGTTGTGTTCTTTGCAATTTTAATGCTTTCTATTTTTGCAAATATTTATAGTATTGATTATAATGAGGCTTATAAAAATTTATCAGATTTATTTTCAACTAAAAGCACTATTGGTTTAATCTTAACTATTTTAATGTATGTATTTTTCATTTTTTTGCCCTATGCTTTTTATTTGGTCATTAGAAAGAAAAAAATTAGTTCTGTTATGTCATTTAAACCACCAAAGCCTTTACAACTTTTAACAGGAGTTTTTATCTCATTAGGTTTTTTTGTTATTGGGAAAATAATTTCAGGTATAATTCTTTTAGTTTTACAGTTTTTAAAAATTCCTCCAAGAGATATTCCGTTAGATGTCCCTTCTGGTATATTGAATATTATTTTGTTTACAATAATGATTGCTATTTTGCCACCATTATTAGAGGAATTTGCATTTAGAGGCGTTATTTTAGGAGAAACAAAAGGATATAACCCCGCATTAGCAGTATTAATCTCTGCCTTTGCCTTTTCCTTTATGCATGGCACTATCTCTCAAATTCCTTATGCTTTTACTTTCGGTTTGGCAATTGGATATTTTGTTATTAAATTTAATTCAATTTGGATAGGTATTATTACTCATTTTATTGTAAATGGATGGGCTGTAATTTTATCCTTATTAGAAAAAAATATAAACCAAAATATTTTGAACTTGATTTCTTTAGGTGTAGATTTTATTTTCTTTAGTTTAGCCATAATTTTCATAATTGTATTTTTTATGAATAATAAGATTTCTCTTTCAAAGACGCAAAACAGTTTGCCATTTGGCAGAGCATTGGTGAGTTTTTTTAGAAGTCCATTAATTTATATATTTATTTTGCTAACTGTTGTAATGGTATTTATAAGTGGATATCTAAATGTTTGATATGAAAAAGGCTAATGAATATTTTATGAAAAAAGCATTATTGCAGGCGACAAAATCAGCTTCTGAGGGAGAGGTTCCCGTTGGGGCTGTAATAGTTTTAGACGGAAAAATTATAGCAAGAGGCAGAAACAAAAGAGAAAAAACAAAAAATGCTTTATCACATGCAGAAATAGAAGCGATAGACAAAGCCTGCAAAAAATTAAAGGGTTGGCGGCTTTTTGAATGCGATATGTATGTAACTTTAGAACCTTGCCCGATGTGTGTTGGGGCTATAATTAATTCAAGAATTAAGAATTTATATATAGGTGCAATGGATAAAAAAAGTGGTGCAGTAGGCTCTGTTATTAACCTTTTTGAATATCCCTTTAATCATAAACCAAAGGTTGAATTTGGTATTTTAGAGCAACAATGCTCTAATATTTTAAGCGATTTTTTTAAGGAATTGAGGAATAAATTTTGAATTTTGCGAATTTCTTGCATAATTCTATTGACAAATGCATATAATAAGTGTATTATATAATTGATTTTGCGTAAATCTCGCAAAATCATATGAAAAAAAGGAGTAATATTATATGTTATTAGAATTTAAAGTAAAAAACTATAAATCCTTTAAGGATGAAATGGTTTTTTCTATGATTCCTGCACCCAAAATTAAAGATTTGTCTTATAGTGTTTTAGAGACTAAAAAAATCGGCTCGAAAAAATATAAAGGTCTTTCTTCTGCTGTGATTTATGGTCCAAATGCCTCTGGAAAAACGAATATTATAGGTGCTATGGAAGTATTAAAGAACATTATTAATAATGGAAATATTGAAAATACTAAAAATAATTCATCTCCAAATAAAGCAGTTAATACTATGGAATTAATACCTAATGTAAAAAACAAGAAAATTGAGCCAGTAGATTTTACTATTAAATTTATTGAAAAAGGCATATTGTTTGAATATTATCTTTCAATTATATTAGGTAATTTTATGGATGAAAATTATGATAGAAAAATTAATAAAGAAATTCTATATTATAATAATAAAATGATTTTTGAAAGAACTAATACAGTTGTGTTTGATAATATTGATTCTATTCAAAATCATCTTATAAATACATTTAATGAAAATGTGAGCAAAAATTATGCAAAAGAAAATCTTGATAGCAAGTCATTATTTTTGACATCAAGTTTTGCAAATAATTTTAGTGGAGAATTAGTAAAAATAATTAAAAATTGGTTTGAAGATAAATTTAATGTTGTTTTTAGGTCTAATATTGCTTCAGCTATATTTGATGTTCCGAAAAATGAAGGGTTTTACTTTAGTGATGAACTTAATATTGTAGCAAAGAATTTTGGAGTAAGTGAAAATGATATAGTTTTAGAAGTTAAAAATAAGGGGGAAAATGTCGGGTTAAAGTCGATGGTTATTAACAAAGAATTAAATAAATACACACCTATAAATATTTTGGACTACGAATCTTTTGGGACGGTAAGATTTCTAAATATTTTTCCTTCAATTCTGTATGCTTTGAAAAAAGGTGCTACACTTGTTATAGACGAATTTGATTCATCATTGCATCCAATGGCGGTAATGAGTATAATTAGCACCTTTCATAATGATGAAATTAATGAAAACAATGCTCAATTAATTTTTAATACTCATAACCCAATTTTTCTTAATAAAAATGTTTTTAGAAGAGATGAAATTAAATTTGTTGAAAGAAATGAAGACACTGAAAATAGCGAACTTTATTCTCTATCTGATTTTGGAACTTCTGGCGAAAATGGTGTTAGAAATACTGATGATTATATGAAAAACTATTTTATTAGCAGATATGGTGCAATTAAACACATCGATTTTTCAGATGTTTTAATTAAGGCATTAAAATCCATAAAAAAAGATGAGGTGCAAGATAATGAGTAAGATAAAACCTTCTATTCATTATCACATAACCGTAGAAGGAGAAGATGAAAAATGGTATTTTGAACATTTAAAGGAGTTGATAAATAATTGTGAGGATAGTAAGTTTAAAATAGATATGAAACCTAAAGTTGAAAAGTCTCCTTGGAAATATGTAAAAACCAGAACTTTTCTATTTAAAGAAGTTGCTTTTCATATTTATGATTATGAAAGTAATGATGATATACATAAAAAACAATTTGAAAACATTTTAAATGAAATAAAAGTATCAAAAAAAGAAAAGAATGTTACAATTAAATTAGGATATACCAATTTCACTTTTGAATTGTGGATGATTTTACACAAGGAAGATTGTAATACTAAATTTTCTTTTAGAACGCAATATTTAGATGCAATAAATAAAAATTATAACACAAATTTTCAGTTTTTAAAGGAATATAAAAAAGAAAAGAATTTTAAAAGAATACTTGAAAGAATTGAATTATCAGATATAATAAATGCAATAAATAGAGCAAAGCAAATTAAAGAAAATAATAAAAATAATAATTGTGAACGCAATGAGTATAAGGGCTTTGAATATTATATTGAAAACCCCGATTTAACTGTTCATTTAATTATTGAAAAAATATTAAAAGATTGTAAAATTATAAAGTAAATATTTTTTATATTATAATTGCGACCTATGGTCGCTTTTTGTTTTATATAGAATATAAAACGCAAAAAATTTATTGCTGATTTTTTATTTTTCTGATATAATAAAAAATAATAAAAAGAAAAAAGTGAAAATGGTGAGATAAATGCCAGCGATAATAATGGAAAATAGGGACAATGCATATTTTTTAATTCCTGCATTGTTAGTTGACCGATACATAAATATAGCATCGCATATTCAGTTAAAGGTTATTCTTTGGCTTTTAAAAAACAGCGAAAAAACAACAGATGACACTGAACTTTCAAGGTATCTTGATATTAGCGTTAAAGAATTAAATGACGCAATATTGTTTTGGGAAAAGGAAGGGGTTTTAGTAAAACACGGCGAGAGACTTTCATTGAATGTCGGCAGAATTACCTTAACCGATACAGCTCCGAATTACTCCGGCGAGGTAATAGCACAGCGAATAAAAGATGACAAAAAACTCTCATTTTTGCTTGAAAAATCAGAGCAAATTTTTTCTAAACTTTTATCTTCAAATGATATCGCAACACTTTTTAGCCTTTATGAATGGAGAGGAATAGCACCTGATGTTATTTTAATGGTTATAGAATACTGCGTGTCAAATGGGAAAAAAGGAATGCGATACATTGAAAAAACAGCTATTTCATGGTTCGAAGAAGGAATTGACAGTTTGGAAAAGGCTGAAAATAAAATAAAAGACCTTCAATACAAAAAAACTCTTGAAGCAAAAATTGTTTCCATCATTGGAGCAGGGGGACGAGCATTAACTGAAAGCGAAAAGAAAAACATTTTCACTTGGACTACTGATTATAATTTTGATTTAGATATAATAAAAAGAGCTTATGAGTTGACAATAGAGAAATCTGGCAAATACGGGGTTTCCTATATGAACACAATATTAAGGGCTTGGAATGAAAAAGGATATAAAACCTTAAAGGAAGCAGAAAATGAGCCTTCGCATTACTCAAAAAAGAAAAATAAAGAAGCGTCATATAATTTAGATGAAAGTTTTAAAAAATCTTGGGATATAGTTCATAACGATAGGAGTTAGGAAAAAGAAAATTCTCAACTTCCTTTTTCCATTAAATATTTGGAGTGAAATAAATGTCTTACGAAAAAGGTGTGTTTTCTGCTGTATTAGAACTATTTGAGGAAAAAAGGACTAATAGCAGGCTTGAAAATCAGAAAAGAACTCAAAAAATATATGCTCAAATTCCTAAAATAGCTGAAATTGATAGGGAATTAAAAAACATTTCTATAGATGCTGTTAGAGAAAGTTTTACTGCTAAGGACCCTAAAAAATTGATGAAACAATATAAAAAAAAGAGCTTAGAACTTCAAGCTGTTAAAGAGGAACTATTGGCTGAGCAGGGATATTCTTTTGGTTATCTAAAAGAAAGATTTGATTGTAAGCATTGTGAAGATAGGGGCTACAACGGAATTAATATGTGTAATTGCTTTAAAAAAGCACTTAGGAAAGAAAGTTATTCTCGCTCAAATTTAGGAGCTTTTTTAAACGAGCAAACTTTTAAAAATTTCAATTTTGATTATTATTTAGAACAAAAAAATAATAAATATGGTGTTTCTTCAAAAGAAAACATTGAAAAAATATTCGATTTTTCAAAAAAATATGCCGAAAAGTTTTCGTTAGGCAGTGGAAATTTATTGTTAATGGGCAAAACCGGTTTGGGGAAAACTTTTTTGTCTACTGCTATGGCAAAAGTAATTATTGATAAAGGAAACTGGGTTATTTATGACACTGCTCAAAATATTTTACTGAAAATTGAAAAAAATCGTTTTGGAAAAGAAAGCAACGAAAATGAAATAAGCCGCTTTTCTGATTGTGATTTGCTTATTATTGACGATTTAGGAGCAGAATTTAAAACCGCATTTTCAGAAAGTGCACTTTATAATATAATAAACACTCGCTTAGTGGCCAAAAGACCAATGATTATTAGCACAAATTATGACAATAATGAATTAAACGATATTTATTCAGAAAGAATAATATCACGATTGGTGGGCGAATTTGTTACACTTTTTTTCTTTGGAGAAGATATTAGGGCAAAAAAATAATAACATATATTTTTGTTAACAAAAAATTAACATTTTATAATACTTATTTTAATAGTTTAGACATATATTAAGGTTATAATAATTATATCATAAACAAAAGGAGGAAATTTTTTATGAATAAAATTCTAATTATTTGCCTAATTGTTGCTTCTTTACTAATACCAATTACTGCTTTTGCCGCAACAAACGAAGGTGCGGTTGTTGCTAATAATGTTCCGCCGATAGGGCAACAATTTCAAAAACCGAATCTAATGCCCAAAATTGATGTTCCAAATCTAACCGATGCACAAAAGAAGATTATGGAAGACCAACATATTAAAATGATTACTTTGCAAAAGGAAACTATTGCTTTAATGATTTTAAATGGCATTATAACTAAAGAGCAAGGCGACCTAAAAATAGCTGAAATTGATAAAATGGAGATAAATCGTTTAGAAAAAGGCAAAGTTCCTTTTCCACCAATGGGAAATGGTATTATCAAACCAAATATGCCACCAAAAAATGATGTTTCAAAGTTGACTGAAGAACAAATGAAGGTAATGCAAGAGCAACAAGGTAAAATGCTTGTTTTACAAAAGGAAACAATTACTTTAATGATTTCAAATGGCATTATTACTAATGAACAAGGCGAAAAAATGTATGCAAATCTTGATAATATGATAAAAAATCCTTTTGAAAATGGAAATATGAAACCAAATATGCCTCCTAAAAAAGAAATGCCAAATCTTACTGATGCACAAAAGAGCGACTTGGAGGCTCAGCACGCAAAAATGATTGCTTTGAAAAAGGAAACTATTGATATTATGGTTGCCAATGGCACTATTACAAAGGAGCAAGGCGATAAAATGCTTACTAATATTGACAATGTGGAGAAAAATCGCATAGAAAAAGGAATAGTTCCATTCCCTGGAATGGGAAAAGGTGAAAAAGGC
>CAZFQD010000031.1:8061-18677 GCA_964520885.1 uncultured Oscillospiraceae bacterium
AAAAGGCAGAATAAGAGGTTGTCCAAATATTGGTCAGCAATCCCCTATACCAACAGCATAATTAATATAAAATCCCCCACTTTTTTGTGGGGGATTTTAATTTATTTACTGTCGGGAATGTACTTAATAATATCTTCAACCTTGCAATCCAACAGAACGCATAATTCATTAATCAAAGATGTTGAAATGCCCCCGTTGTGTCTCAGTCTATGAATTGTGTGACTGCTAAAGCCGTGTTTATTAATAAGAGCATAAGTGGTTATACCTTTTTTCTTTATGGTTTCCCAAAAAGGAGTACAAATTATCATTAAAATCACCCATTTCATTATAAAATATAGTTTACATATTGAATATTATCCAAATATGGACTATAATAATCAAAAGGGGTGATTGAATGGCTGATTTTTGCATTGAATGTTTCAATAAGATAAATGAAACTAACCTAACGACTAAGGAAGTTGTGATTTCTAAAGAATTAAATTTATGTGAAGAATGTGAAGAGTGGAAGAATGTAATTATTTGTATTAAAAAAAGATTTGCAATTTACAATTTTATAAAAAAATTAAAATAATTTTACAAAAGGTGTTGACAAGTGTAAACATATGTGCTATATTAAGATTACAATAGTGGGCAAGGACAATTAGGAATTAATTAATTTTAATGTGGAATGTAGAATGAATAACAATTCACAATGCAAAATTAGATCAAGAAAATAGTTATAATCCTCCGTCGCCTTTGGCGACACCTCCTTTTACAAAGAAGGCTTGAAACTCATTTGCTATTTCACAATTCGCTCAGAACGCAATTAATGCGTTCCCTACCCCTTATCTGAAAGTTGGTGAAACAATGTTTACAATATTACTTTTGGCAATTTATTTATTAGTTTGCGGTTTATCTGTTTTTTTTGGAATGAGAGTTTACAAGTGTGGGCTAAATGATGGAATGGAATATGAAAGAAACGGCAAAATTCCAGCCATTAATATTAAGAAAAATAAAGAAATAAAAGCACAAGAGGAAATAAATAAAGAATTTGAAGAATTAATGGCATACGATGCTAATTAGGAGTTTATTAAGTTGAAAGTTGAAAGTTGAAAGTTGAATGAAAATTCACAATTAATTAAAGAAAATGGCTTTGATACTTATACTAATTATTTATAGAAAACAACGAAAATGTTTTCTATGTGCCACTAAAAGTGGCACAGTGCCAACAGCACAATAATATAGTTCAATGCTATGAGCCAGTGCTATTTGCACTGCACAGCATTTGCTGTGATTAAAAAAAGTTTTTTCTGCTTTTTCTAATGCGAAATAGTATTACATTCCTCATTTCTCATTCCTAATTCCTAATTTCCCCTTACCCTTTGACATTAAAATTTGAAAGGAACAAAAAACTATGTTTAACAATTTAACAAATGAATGGCGGTTATACCAAAACGGCAAAGATTACAACAATCGCATTTCCTACAAGGCGAATTGCGATAAAAATGAGAGGTTTTATGTTGGCGACCAATGGTTTGGAGTAAAAGCAAACAATTTGCCCACTCCTGTATTTAACATCTTTAAGAGGATTACAGACCATATTATTGCTTTTGTTTTGTCTTCCCCCTTAAAGGTTTTGTATTCCTCAGTTGATAGTGAAATGGCTAATGCAATTTCAAAGCACATCGAACAAAAGTGGGAAAAGGACCGAATTGATGCAAAACTTAGACATTTACTTTTAGATGCCGCATTAACAGGCGATATGGCTACACATACATATTGGGATGCAAATATTGACGGTGGAAATGGCATAAAAGGTGATTTTGTAACCGAATGTGTGGACGGAATAAATGTATTCTTTGGCAATGTAAATGAATGCGATGTGCAAAAACAGCCCTACATATTAATTGCAGGGCGAACAATGACCGATTATTTAAAAAACGAGGCTTTGCAAAACAAAGTTTCAAAAGCAAAAATTAACGATATTTTACCTGATAGTGATAATTCCTCGCAGTTGGGAGATAGAGCCGAACTTGAATTAGACGGCAAAACCACTTTTTTAATTAAGTATTGGAAAAACCCTTCAGATGGAAAAATTTATTGGACAAAGTCCACCAAGACAGTCGTAATTCGTGAGGCAGTAAACACAAATTTAAGCCTTTATCCAATTGCATTTTCAAATTGGACAAAGCGAAAAAATAGTTATCACGGACAGGCTTTGGGAACCGGTTTAGTGCCAAATCAAATATTTATTAATAAAGTTTTTGCTATGGCAATGAAGCATATGATGGACACTGCATTTCCAAAGGCAGTTTACGACAAAACAAGGGTTAGCGGTTGGAATAATGCTATTGGCAGTGCTATTGGAGTAAATGGGGATATAAATAATGTGGCAACTTACTTAGAGCCGGCAGGAATGGACGGCGGGGTAATAGCACTAATAGACAGAGCAATGCAATACACAACCGAAAGTATGGGTGCTAATGATGCTATGTTAGGTCAACATATAAGACCGGATAATGCTTCTGCAATTGTGGCATTACAGCAAAGTGCCGCTATTCCACTTGATAATATAAAGCAAAATTTATATGAATTTATTGAGGATATGGCAAGAATTTGGCTTGATTTTATTATAAATAAGTATAGTGTAAACAGACAAATTACAATAGAGAGCGACAAGGGTTTTGAAACAATAGTTTTAGATTACACAAGGCTTAAAAATGTTTCTTATAATGTGAAAATTGATGTGGGTGCATCATCTTATTGGAGCGAAATTGCCTCAACTAAAACTCTTGATAACCTTTTGGCAACAGGTAATATTGATATTGTGCAGTATTTAAAGCGATTGCCACAGGGGTATGTGCCTAAGGCGAAGGAGCTAATTGAGGAGATAGGGGTTAGGAGTTAGGAATTAGGAGAATTGAGGATTTACAATTAGTTGTCATTGCGAGCGTAAGCGTGGCAATCTCATTATAATTAGGAACTTTGAAAGTTGAAAATTGAAAGTTGAAAGTTGAAAATGTAGGTAAAAAAACTATAATCTTTATTTAATATTAGGGGTAAAGGGTTAGGAATGAGGAATGAGTAGGGGCGGATTCCATATCCGCCCGATAGAATGAACAATTAACAGCGAACAGTGGACAATTAAGGTTATGCTTAGTAAGGACATAGCAAATTAAATTATAATAATGTTATTAATTTGCAACATAACAAGTATAATTAAGCATAATTATGAAATAATATTTATATAATGGTATAAAAATGTAACATTCTTGTTGACATTTATATAAAATGTAGTATAATCTTATTGAAAGGGAGTATTGAAATGAATTCAATTTTAGGAGGAAAAATTAAATCTTTGAGGGAGTCAAAAGGATTTACTCAGGAGCAGGTTTCTGAAAAGATGAATTGCTCAAGGCAAAAATATGCAAGAATTGAGAAAGGCGTGCAAGATATTTCATATGCCAGTTTAGTTAATATTGCTGATGTTTTGGATGTGAAAATTGAAGACATTACATCTTCAATTAATAATGTTGTCCAAACACAGCCTGTATTTAGAGGGAGTAATAGCTCGGATCAAACAAAAGAATTTAAATTTATTAACAAAATGATAGATATTTTCTTTGCTCATAAAAGGTTATATAATAGTGTTAGGCAGGTTGATATAGGTGAATAATAGCAGGCAACTTGAAATTGAAAAAATTACTGATAATATTAGAAATGAAATTAATCCAATTGACTATGGTATTAAAGATGTTTTTGAGGCATCAGAGAAATTAGGATATCGTAGTATAAGATATCCTATTGGAGAAAAATTATTTTTAGGATTTTCTTTAATTAAAGATTCAGAAAGAATTATTTTTTCCAATTCTTCTTTAATTTTATCAAGGGAAATTTTTACTGTGGCTCATGAAATAGGGCATCAAGAATTACATTTATCAGAACAAGGTTTAACACTTATTACTGACGAAAAAATTGAAGAAAATAATGATGTTGAAAAAGAGGCTTATTATTTTGCTCGCTGTCTATTAATGCCCTTTGAAAAAGTTCAAAAGTTTATTAGGATTGAATTACAGGGGAAAAGTATTAATAATTGGGACGGATTTGATATTGCAAGAATTCAAACTGCTTTTAATGTTAGTTTTGAACTAGTTCTTGTTAGATTAAATGAATTAGATATTCTTAATGATAATATAAAAAATAAATTATCAATGCATAAAATAGAAATAACAGTTTCAAAGTTATTGAATGCGATAGGTGGAAATCCCGACTTATGTAAGGCTACATCAATTAAAAAAGTGCCTGCAAATTTTTTAGAATGGGTGTTATTTAATTATGAACAAAAACTAATTTCAAAGAAAGCTTTAGAAGATGCATTAAGTTATATTGACTTAAAAGCTGATGACTTTGATTATCCTCCTGAAGAAATTGAAGAAGAGGAAAGTATTGATGATTTAATTAGGGGGATGAATTAATGGATGCATCCCTTGACACCAATGTTATTATTGACCTATATAAAGCCAATCTTCAAAGTATATTATTTAATAGATTTGAAAAGTTGAAGGTGTATGAATTTATTCGTGAACAAGAATTGAAAAAGCATGCCGATAATGAAATCTTAAAATTGTTTGATAAAGATGTGGATGAAGGGAAAATTGAGTTAATTACTGAAGATTATCTTAAAAAAATTGGTATGCATAGTTCGTTTATGTTTTATGTAAATGATCAAAAAATATTATACGAAGGCAGCGATCTTGGTGAAGTGTATGCAATTGCATTGGCAAAAACTTTGGGATGTATTTGTTTAGTAACTGATGATATAAAAGAAAGAGGACCTCATTATACATTAATGAGAACAATAGATTCTGATGTTATTCCACTTGCATTTTATGAAATTTTGTTATTAGATTATTTAGAGGGGACATTAACTGAAGAAGAATTATTGAATCTATTTAATACCATAAATGATTTATCTAATTTAAAGATGAATTTTTATTCAAAGTTGAAGAATTTTATAAAAAGATTTTGGAGAGATCCATATACCGAAAGTGAAAAAGAATGGATGCAAAACTTTTGTAAAGCAAACAATCTTAAACCTATGGAGAAAATAAATAGATTATGGGCATACATAAAAAAGAATGGGTAAAACCATTTCTTTTTGGAAAAGCAGTTGACAACTGTGGGCTATTGTGCTATAATATAGTCAACTATTGTAGGTAAGTTTGGCTGTATAGCTTTTGAGAGATTAACAAGTTGAAAGTTGATGAGGAATTAGGGTTTTAGTGGTAGTTCAAGAACCGACCGATAGAATTAACAATTAACAGGCAACGATTAACATTTTCTAAACATAAAATACAATTCTATGTAGAATTTAGGAAAACTAAAGCTATTACTTAAAGTTTAGAGAGAATTTGTAAATATTAAATTTTTGTTGATTTTTATAATATAATATAGTAAAATAAGAACATTCAAATATTAATATTATAACTGCCGATTTTGCAATGATAAAATATAATTAAGATTCAATTTATCAAGTATTTTTTGATAAAAGGCTAATCTTAATATATGAATGGAGGTGTACATATGAGCAAAACACATTTTTATAGTAATATGGTTAATATTATAGATTCAGATGTTGATTTTTGTTTTAAAATGGATTATGCTGAACCATTATTTAACGAAAAAAATGAAAATGTTGGTAAAGAAATAATTGATACTATTGTGGTTAATATGAGTATTGATCAAGCAATGGAAATGTCTAAAAAACTCAATATAATACTTGATGGGTATAATTCAAAAAACAACTATGAATAACTAAAAGCATTATATATTTAATTTTAAAGATTTAAAGAAAAGAATAGGTAAAACCAATTCTTTTTGAAATATATGTTGACAACTGTGGGCTAATGTGCTATAATATAGTCAACTATTGTAGAATATCAAGTAAGTAGGGCTTTTTGAAGGTGTTTGTTTGAGTGTAGTGTCCACAAAAGAGGGCGATATAATTAAGAATTAAGAGTTAAGAATTAAAAGTTAGAACGGACAAATGACAAATAAGTTAATTTTGGCGAAATGCCATAATTATAAAAAAATATTGGTTACCAAACCAAAAAGGAGATATTAAAAATGCAAAGTAATGAAACCGTGCTAACCACGGCACAAACAGATGGTGGGGAAATATTTAAAAATAGCACAAATCAAGAGCTAAGTCAACAGCAAATGCAAGAGCAAGACCAAGAAAAAGTGCAAGATAACGAGGCTGACACAAGTCAATCAGTAGACAAGCCGTTTAGGCTTATGGTTAAATTTAACCACAAAGAACTTGAATTAGACGAGGAAAATGCAAAATTGCTTGCACAAAAGGGGCTTAATTATGACAAGGTAAAGGCTCAACTTGACGACTTAATGTCCACAAATGAGGACTACGACAAAGCCTTAGAAAATGAGGACCATTCCCAAGATGAATTAGTTTCATTTTTTCAAAAATACCCCACTGTTAATGCTACTGACATACCACAGGAAGTATTAGAGGCTTATCAAGGCGGTGTTCCACTAACATATGCTTATGAAAGTTTCAACCAAAAAAGCGAGATTGAAAAGCTAACAAATGAGTTAAATGAATTAAAGTCTTCAAGAAAAGTGGAAATTACAAATGCCCAAAATAAACAAACTGCTACCGGCAGTGTTTCCGGCTTTGGAAATGTCAATACCGATGATGTTTATACAGAGGATGAATTAAATTCACTTAGCAAGAGCGAGTTATCAAGCAATCTTGACAAGGCACTTAAATCTATGACCTTTTGGAGCAAAATGAATAAAAAATAATTAAAGGAGAAATGAATTATGGCTTACACAAATTTTAAAGGCGATGTTTGGGCAAAGGCTATTGAGAGAGAAAGAGACCGTTATTGCGTTGGTGCAATGCTTTGTAACAGGGATTTTGAAAAGGATACAATTGAGTTTGGCAAGAGTGTTAATATCAATTGGACCAAAAGACCAACAGTAAAGGATTACACTCCCGGAACTACTATTGATGCGGCTGAAACCTTAGATGGAGCAAATTCCTCTATTGATATTGACAATATGAAATATGTAAATTTCTTAGTTGATGATGTAGATGAATTACAAGCAACACCAAATATTATGAATTCCTGTATGAAGGAAGCGGCGGCGGTTGTTTCTGAGGATGCTGATAATTTTGTTTATAGTTTATATGCAGACGCAGGAACTACTATAACAGAAACTTCAGTTAATTCCTCAACTATTACAGAAATAGTTGCAAATGCGGCTAAAACCCTTTATGAGAACGATGTTCCAATGAATGAGGAACTTTTCTTAGAGGTTTCACCGGCAGTTTATCAAAAACTTTGGCTTGCTAAGGTTTTAAGAACAACGCCAAATGACAATGATTTTGGCAATGGCTTTGTTGGAATGTTTGATAATTTCAAAGTTTATATGACTAATGGAATTTATGTTGATGTTGCTGAGGCTCATCACTGTTATGCAAGAACTAAAAAGGCTATTGCCTTTATTGGTCAAATGCAAAAATTAGAAGCTTACAGACCTCAAGGATTATTTGCTGATGCTGTAAAGGGATTGCATATTTATGGCGGAGCAGTTGTTAGAGAAAATGAACTTGTTGTTCTAAAATTAACATTAGGCGCAGAAGCGTAAACAATTTAATTGACTTTGGCAATTGACAATTAGGATTGTAGGGAACGGTTTTAACCGTTCCGAAATGAAATTACACCGATTATTTATCTAAGGAGCGGAACGGTTAAAACCGTTCCCTACAATATATGATGTATTGTGCAAATGTAATTTATAGGGTTGGGCTTTCATTCCCGAACGAGAAAAGAAAACGAGCGAGTATTAAAACTCGCCCCTAAATTCAAAAAAATGAAAAGGTGGTATTAATTATGAGCACTACGGTTTATGATGTATTTTTAGCGGCTATGGTCTTAATTGACTATGTTGATGAAAATGGGCTAATACAAAACAATAAAACAGTAAATTCCTTTTTAAAAAAATGTCCAAATTTACTTGATATAGGGCAAAGAGAATTATTATTAGATTTGGAGTTTTTAAAGGAAAAGGTTATTGACTGTGCAAATGAAAATGCTTATTCTGAAGATGGAAAACAAAAAAGGATTGCACTACCTAAGGATTTATTAAGCATCGAAATTATTGAAATTATTTCAGATGAAAATCTTTTATTTTGTGAAATAGGTTCAATTGGAAAAGGGTATATTAATTTGCCTAATTGGTGGACAGGCAAAATAAGGCTTACATATAAAGCATCAGCGGCTGGGCTTACTAATCAAACAAGTGTTTTTTCACTTGATGACAATGCGGTAATGCTAACAATGCCTTATTTTTTAGCAGGTAATTTATTGCTTGACGAAAATCCCTCAAAGGCTAATTATTATCTTTCGCTTTATAACGAAAACAAAATAAGACTAAAAAGTATTGTTAGTTATAAGATTATGGAAACGATTGAGGAAATTTACTAATTAACAATTTGAAAAAAGGAGTGATTTTTATGGCTTTTATTAACCAAAACGTTGGGACAGCAATTTATGAATTAAATAAGTTTTTAGGGCTAAGGTGCGATGGCGTAGGCGAACTTACTATTGAAAAAGGGCAAAGCCCGGATATGTGCAATTTTCGCATTACTGATAATTTTAAGCTTACAAAAAGGGATGGGTTTGAGGTAATATCGGAAAGTGTTGGACAAAGCAAATTAATTAGGGGAATGTGGTATGGGAAAATTGCTTCTAATGATAATATGCTTTATTTTGTAGCAAATGGCAATCTTTATTCTCTTGAAGACGAGGAAACAACTCAGACTACAATTGGCAGTGTCTCTGGCGATAGTGATAATGCTTATTTGTTTTATTGGGAAAACTGCCTTTATATTATCAATAGCAAGGAGTTTTACAAGTATAATGGCACCACATTAGCCACAGTCCCAGGTTATTTACCAAAGGTAAAAATTGGAGTTAGCCCTGACGGGAGCGGTGGAGAACTGTATGAAGAGGTCAATTTGTTAACCGGTAAAAAGTGTATGGAGTTTACTGCGGATGGCACGGCAACTATTTATTATTTGACTGAAACTTCTATTGAAAGTGTGGATAGTGTTTTAGTCAATGGCTCAGTGGTTTCAAACTACACTACTAATACTACAAATGGGACTATAACATTTACAGTAGCACCTTCAAATTTAGATGTTGTAACTGTTTATTGGACAAAAACAATTAGTGGAAATCGTGCGATAATTACCAATAATTTATTTGGTGTATTTTATGGCGGTTCTAATGATGTGGCTTTGTTTTTGTGGGGAAATTTAGATAATAAATGTCGCAGATTTTGGTCTTGTATTTCAAATCCCGAGTATTTCCCTGTAACAAATTATAGCGATATTGGAACAAGGGCTTATGCTATTACTGATATTGTTCGTCAATACGATAGGCAAATCATTTTTACTGAGAAGGACATTTACTATTCTTATATTGATTACAAGGATGCAGATAATATTCGTTTTCCTGTATATGCTTTAAATTCGGATATTGGCAATATTGCTTATGGAATGGTAAGAATTATTAATAATAATCCTGTATTTTTAAGCAAAGGAATATTTGAATTAACAAGTTCAAATGTTCGTGATGAGCGAAATGTAAAAAATATTGGTTTGCGAATAAGCGAGGCACTTTCAGGTCTTGATTTATCTCAGGCAATTACATACGATTTTGCTGAAAATGGCGAATATATAGTTCATTGTGAAGGAATTACCTATATTTTTAATTATAGGAATGATACTTTTTATAAATATTCAGGTTTTAATGCAAGTAGATTTTTAAGCATTAATGGAATGCTTTACTTTGGTAATAAAAACGGGGAAATATCAAGATTTCAAAACCAACTAATCAATGATTATGTTAACTTGGATTTAGACAAGATGGCAATAAATGCGTATTGGGAAATGCCTTATTTTGATTTTGGCAAAGAGTATTTATATAAATATTTGAATAAAATATACATCTCCTTAAAGCCACAGGATAAAACTTATATTTCTTTAAGTTATAAAACAGAAACAGGAGATATTGAGCAAGGGGCGGAATTAGTATTTAATTTATCAACCTTTGTGCACTTAAATTTTGAGAGTTTTACATTTAACACTCAATATAATCCAAAGCCCTTTTTGGAAAGACTTGATGCAAAAAGGTTTTGCTATATTAAGGTAATTCTTAGTAGTAATGAAGTGGATTTTACTGCAACAGTGCTTTGTGTAATTTTACCGACGGTTTTTGGCGGGAAGATTAATTGATAATTAGATAAGTTGAAAGTTGAAAGTGAAAATTAAAAGGGTAGGTTGTCGCCTTTGCTAAAAGAATTTATTTTAATTTACTTGTCCACAAAAGAGGGCATTATCAAGTGGAAAGTTGAAAGTTGAAAGTTGAAAGTTGAAAGTTAGGCAAAAAGTAGGGGCAATTCACGAATTGCCCGAATAATTAAATAAAGAATTGAAAATTAGGAGCATATGAGATTGCTTCGTTTCTCTCGCAATGACACATTAATTATCAATTAATAGGTAATTGCGAAATGTGATAGAAAGCGGTAATTTAGAATAAGAGAAA
>CAZFQD010000032.1:0-18281 GCA_964520885.1 uncultured Oscillospiraceae bacterium
GGACAATAAAACCTTGTTTGCGTCAATTTTATAAGATTTGCCTTTTTCCTCAAATTCAACAAAATTTTCACCAATTGCGGTAACCTTACACCCTAATTTAAAGGTTACTCCTTTTTTTTCGTAACTTTTTTGAAGTATTTTGGTAATTTCTTTATCAATATTTCCTGCGATATTATTTAGCATTTCAACTACAGTTACTTTGCTACCAACAGAATTAAAGTATGATGCCATTTCAAGACCAATAACTCCACCACCAATAACTACAAGAGAAGAGGGAATTGTATCTAAGTCAAGAATTTCTCTATTAGTAAGTGCAAAATTACTTTCAAGTGCTGTTTTTAAACCATTAATTGGTGGAATTATTGGAGTGGAACCAGTAGCAATAAGAAGTTTTTTACCGACATAAACAATTTTGTCAACAATAATAGAAAAGCCCTTATTATCTTTGCCTAATATTTCTCCAATTCCATTTACAACGGTTACATTATTTTTTTTAAGTTGCATAGCCACACCGGAAACTAAGGTCTTTACTATTTCATTTTTTCTCTCAACTACTTTTTTTTGGTCAATAGTAGCACCAGTTACACTAATTCCATATTGCTGCCCGTGATTTGCATAATCAAAGACCTTTGCACTGTGCAAAAGAGCTTTTGATGGAATACAGCCTTCGTTTAAACACACACCACCTAAGGCTTTTTTTTCAATTACTAATGTTTTAAGTCCTTTATGTCCCGCTCTTTCGCCAGCTAAATATCCGGCAGGTCCACCACCTAAAACGATCAAATCATAAACTCTGTCCATAGTTAATACATACCTTTCATTTATAGAAGTCGGAGGTCAAAAGCAATCAAAATCATTTAAATTTAGCTAATAGCATTTCAAAACTTTCAAGATTAAATTTTAATTCCTTTAAAAATCTTGCGGCAGGTGCACCATCTAATGCTCTATGGTCAAAGGTAAGAGATAAGCCCATTGAAGGATATAAGACGATTTTCCCATCAACTTCCTTGACTTTGTTTACAATAGTGCAAACACCCAATATACCCGTTTGAGGAGGATTAATAACAGGGGTAAAACTTTCAATATCTATGGTCCCCAAATTAGTAATAGTAAATGTTGCCCCCTTCAAATAATCAGGAGAAATAGCCCCGTTTTGGCATGCTATAATGACTTGTTTTGCAGTATTTGAAATTTCGCTTAAACTCATTTTATCTGCTTCAAAAATTGTTGGAACCATAAGTCCTTTTTCAGTGTCAACTGCCACACCTAAATTTACATTGTTAAAGTAATACATAGTATCATCAATAAGATGAGCATTTAAGTCTTTGTGATTTTTTAGTGTTCTTGATACAGCGAATAAAATTATATCATTTAATGTAATGTTTTCTAAGCCTAATGCAGAGCCGTTTTCTTTAAGCATTTTTCTATAATTTAACATCGAAGTTGCATCAAAGGATAGATTGAGAGTAAGTTGTGCAGAATTATTTAAAGAATTTTGCATTGCTTTTGCAATGAATTTTCTAACATTTGAAAGTTTAACTGCTTGATAAGCATTAACTGGAATAGGTTGAACTTGAGGAACAGGTTCAACTATGGGAGCAATTGGTTCGGTTGCCTTTGATTTTGTAGTCTCAACAGGAGTAGTTGGAACGGGAACTGCATTAATAATGTCATTTACAGTTGTTTTGCCACCAATGCCGGTTCCAGAAACTACGACAGCATTAGTATTCATATCCATAGCAGCCTTTGTAAAAGTAACTCCACTTTCCATAGCATTTTTTATATCTCTTTCAATAATTCTTCCTTTTGGTCCGGTTGGAGTTACAAAACGAATGTCAATACCAGCTTTATCGGCTAAAGTTCTTGCTCTTGGTGATATTTTAATAACCCCATCATTTGTTACACTAATTGGTGTAGTATTATTAACAATAGGAATTGGAGGGGCTTCAATTTCAACCTTTGCAGGTATTTCTTTTTCAACAATTTGTTCAGAAACGGTTGAATTAGGTATAAGAGAAGAAATATCTTCATTCTTTTTTCCAATAACACAAACACTCTCTAAAACAGGAACATCGTCCCCTTCATTTGCAAAAATTTCAAGTAAAACACCATCAACTTTTGCCTCTTCATCTACTGATGCTTTATCGGTTTCATAGGAAAACAAAAGGTCGCCTGTTTTAACAGTATCACCTTTATTCTTGTGCCATTTAGTTATAATACAACTTTCAACAGATATTCCAACCTTAGGCATTGAAATTACAGTCGCCATTTTTTTATCACCTTTCTTATTAAACTATATTAAAGTGGCTTTGCATTTTCTAATAAATATTTTTCTGCCGCTAAACTCCAAAGACCTTTATTTATTTTAATAAGTAAAGCAAGTTGTGCAAATAGTTTATCAGTTTTTCCCAATTGCTCAAAATCTTCTATTGCAGTGAGAGGTAGAGAAATATTAGTATAAATTAATTTTTTCCCACCTTGAATTTTTGGTAGGTTCAAAGTAGTTTCTACTGCACTGTCCAAACCACCAATATGAGTAATCATAGATGCAGGATCAATTAAGCCCTTTTCCATCATTTGAAGGGATTCAATCATATCATCGGTATTTCCGCCACTTGTGCCAACTATATGAGTAGAAGTATAATGAACATTATAAAAATTAATATTAGCAACAAAATTAGAATTGGAAGGACCTGCAAAGAAATTAAGACAACCGTCATAAGCTAATATGGCATCGCCCATTTCAACTACAGGTTTAACGGGTGCATAAACAAACACATCATTAAAGTTTTGACCATTGGTTAACAATTTAAGATGCTCAATTGGATTTTCAACCTTTGCAGTATTAACATAAACTAATTTAACACCATTTTTAGCAGCTTCCCCAGTAGTTAAAATCTCAGCTGCTCGTGCTAATCTTGCATCGTCAATATCGGTAACAACTAATAATGAAGGCTTTCTTTCACAATGAATAGCATAGTCAATAGCACCCATTCCCATAGGACCGGCACCAGCTAAAATCGCACAGTTTCCACCTTCAACAATACCCATATTGTGCAGATATTTTCCGTTAATTTGATGATAATTGGAATGATAAGCACCAACGATACAAGAAACAGGCTCGGCTAAGGAGCCGTAAAAATATGCATCTCCCTCATAGTTTAAAAGGCAGTTCATTTCCATTACTTCTTTTGGAATTACAATATATGTAGCCGAACCTCCTATGTATTCATATGAGTAACCGGGAGCAGAAAGCGAACCTTTATATTTAAGAGCAGGTTGAATTGAAAATTTTTGCCCTGCTTTAAATTTATTCTGCCAATTATTGCCCACTTCAATAATATTGCCACAAAATTCATGCCCAATAATTACCGGATGAGTAGCAATATTTTTAGGAACTCTTTTATGTTTTGTTCCTTGAATAGCCGCTTTATATGAGGACATACAAATACTATCAGATATGACTTGTGCAAGTATTTCGTCATCCGTAATATTTGGAAGTGGGAATTCTTCTAATCTCAAATCATTTTCACCATAAAGTCTAATTGCTTTTGTTTTCATTTATTCGTTTCCTTTCAATGATATTAGAAATTTTGTAGGGAACGATGTCCTCATCGTTCCGAAAAAATAAATAATTATGCCAAGATTATAGTTGTATTTGCCTTTATTGCCACCTTTTTCAAACTATCTGATAATGGATTATCAGTTATTATTATATCAATATCTTTTAATAATGCAAATGTAAAAGGAAGAGATTTATCAATTTTATTGGAATCCATTAGTAAAATTGTTCTATTAGCTTTTTTAATAATGGCTTTTTTTACTTCGCATTCAGCGTTATTTCCACAAGTAAAACCACCAGTGAAGGAAAAACCGGAAGGAGAAATAAATGCTATATCAATGTTTATTCCTTTTAAAACATTAAGTGCCAAAGCACCTGAAACAGATAAATTATCCCTATTAATATTGCCACCAATTATGTTTACAGAAGGGGTGTGCTTTTTTAGAATTTCAAGAGCAATATTAGGACCACTTGTGAGTATAGACAATCTAATATCAGGTAAAAGAGTGGCAAGACACATTATTGTAGTCCCGGAATCCAAATAAACAGACCTCCCGGTTTCAATATAACTCAAAGCAACTTTTGCTATTTTCATTTTTGCATCAATGTTTTCTCCAATTCGTTGAATAAAGTCGGGTTCAGAAACATTAGAAAATGTATTAACAAATTTTGCTCCACCTCTAATTTTGACTGCTAAGCCAGTATGTTCAAGTAATTCTAAATCTCGACGAATAGTCATAGAAGAAACGGACGGGAATTGCTTGCACAAATCATTAAGATACACTATTCCGTTTTTAATAAGCTGTGCTTTTATAATTTCTCGTCTATCGTAATTCATTATTCCACCCCATTTCATCAATCTTTAAGAACAATATAACACAACTTAACATATTTGTCAAGTGAAATTAACAAAAAAATTAAATAAAATAACAAAAGATAACATTAAATAATGTTAACAATAGTGAAAATATGTTAAGTTGCTATAAAATATTTAAGAGAAATGATTGAAAAAATATTGAATATTATATTTAGGTATGATATTATGAAACAAATATTCAAATATTAGTATTTAAATTCAAAATAATGTATTTTAAGGAGACGAATTAAGTATGACATTTAAGAGAATTTGGACATTTTTTGTATCATTAGTTTTTGTTTGGTCAGTTTTTATTGGTAGCGGATTAATTGATAGAAAAGATTTATCTGCAAGTGCGGAAACTACATCAAATCCGTTTGTTAAAGTTATGGCAGGTAATGGTGACAGCTTTGGCATTACGGCAGATGGTTCGCTTTGGGCTTGGGGTGATAATAGTTTTGGTCAACTTGGTGATGGAACAACCACAAAAAGATACAATCCTAAGCAAATTATTGCAAGCGGAGTTCAAGCTGTAGCGACAGGCTATTATCATACGATAGCTTTAAAAACAGACGGTTCTCTATGGGCTTGGGGAATGAATAATAATGGACAATTAGGCGATGGAACAATTGATAATAGTAATATACCTATTCAAATAATAGCAAGAGGTGTCCAAGCAATAGCGGCAGGTTTTGAACATTCATTTGCCATAAAAACAGATGGGTCACTTTGGGCATGGGGAAATAATTATGCTGGTCAACTTGGCGACGGAACTGATAATAATAATAGGTATATACCAAAGCAAATAATAGCAAGTGGTGTCCAAGCTATAGCGGCAGGTGGTCTTCATAGTATGGCCATAAAAACAGATGGGTCACTTTGGGCATGGGGAAATAATTATGCTGGTCAACTTGGTGACGGGACAACAACAGATAGAACTATACCAAAGCAAATAATAGCAAGTGATGTCCAAGCAATAGCGGCAGGGATTGATCACTCTTTAGCCATAAAAACTGATGGTTCGCTTTGGGCTTGGGGTGATAATAATTATGGGCAACTTGGAGACGGAACAATAACACAAAGTAATATACCAAAGCAAATAATAGCAAGTGGAGTAGCGACAATAGCGGCAGGGATTGATCACTCTTTAGCCATAAAAACTGATGGTTCGCTTTGGGCTTGGGGGTTAAATAATAAAGGTCAATTAGGCGATGGAACAACAACTAATAGGTCTGTTCCAAAGCAAATAATAGTAAGCGGTGTCCAAGCAATAGCAGCAGGTGTTAATCATTCATTTGCCATAAAAACAGATGGTTCGCTTTGGGCTTGGGGAAATAATCAATATGGTCAATATGGAGATGGTGCTATAACAAGCAGTAGTATTCCACACACAGTATATATTTTTTTGGTTCCACCAATTGCACCAACAGGTTTAACTTCACCAAACAAAACCGATACAGAGGTGTATTTGGAATGGATAACATCATTAGATGCGACAGGATATAATGTATATATCGGAGAAACTTTACTTACAGCAACACCAATCACAGTAACGAATTACAAGGCAACCGGATTAACTCCATATACAAAATATAGTTTTAATGTAAGAGCAGTTAATATAAGAGGAGAATCTCCTCCAAGCAATGTTTTGAGTGTAACGACAAATATTTTAAATATTGTTTTTAACATTGCGGCTGGTAATGAAAATAGTTTTGTAATTAAGAGAGACAGTTCTCTATGGGCTTGTGGAAATAATTATTATGGTCAAATTGGAGATGGGACTAAAAATAATAGTTACACACTAAAGCAAATAATAGCAAGCGGAGTTAAATCAATAGAGGCAGGTTCTAATCATACATTAGCTATAAAAACTGATGGTTCGCTATGGGCTTGGGGCAGGAATAATTACGGTCAACTTGGCGATGGAACAACAACAGATAGTTATGTACCAAAACAAATAATTGCAAGCGGAGTTAAATCAGTAGCGGCTGGTTCTAGTCATTCATTAGTTATAAAAACTGACGGTTCGCTTTGGAGTTGGGGAAATAACAATGCTGGTCAACTTGGCGATGGGACAACAACTGAAAGTTTAGTACCAAAGCAAATAATAGCAAGTGGAGTAACGGCAATAGCCGCTGGTGGGTTTTCTTCAAATGCTCATACCGTAGTCCTAAAAACAGATGGTTCTCTTTGGGCTTGGGGATATAATTATTATGGCCAACTTGGTGATGGGACAACAATAAACAGTTTAATACCTAAGCAAATAATGGGAAATGGGGTCCAAGCAATAGCTGCTGGTGAATATTTTACTTTAGCTTTAAAAACAGATGGTTCTCTTTGGACTTGGGGAAGCAACAATGGCGGAGCACTTGGTGACGGAACTACAACACAATGTTTAGTTCCTAAACAAATAATTGCAAGTGATGTTAAAGCAATAGGGGCAGGTAAAATGCATGCAAGTGCACTAAAAACAGATGGTTCTCTATGGGTATGGGGATTTAATGGTTATGGAGAAGTTGGCGATGGGACAACAATACGAAGATTAACTCCAAAACAAATAATCGCAAGTGATGTACAAGCAGTATCTATAGGAAATGGGTATTCAATGGCTGTAAAAACAGATGGTTCGCTTTGGACTTGGGGCAGTAATACATCTGGTCAACTTGGCGATGCAAGATATCCTATTGGAACAATACCTATACAAATAACAGAAGGGATTAGCGATAATATTGCACCTATAATAACAATTAGCGAGTATTCAACAGCCCCAACAAATCAAGACATAACTGTAACTGCTTCAACAAATGAAGGCACATTAAATGAAGAAAGCTATACTTTTACTGAAAATGGCAGTTTTAGTTTTATTGCAACAGATACTGTTGGAAATGTTACTACAAAGACAGTAATAATTACAAATATTGATAAAGTTGCACCAATTATAAGCGGATTAACAAATGGAGGTAGTTATAATAATGTATCAATTGGTTTTAATGAAGGCACTGCAACATTAAATGGGCATACATGCAGTAACGGTGCCATTATTAGAACAAGTGGTAGCTATCAATTAATTGTAACAGATGAGGCGGAAAATTCAACAATAGTGAACTTTACTATAAATAATACACCTTATAGTTACTTTAACGATAAACTCGCAGGAATAATACCAAATACTAAGCTGACAGATTTAGAAAGTAATATTAATATTCTTTCTAATGAAACAACAAAAATATTTGATGCTAATGATAATGAAATTATAGGGGATAGTAAAGGTGTCATAAATGCGGCAACAGGAATGTATGTTCAAATTTTTGAAGGAAATACAGTAATGAGCACTAAAGAAATTGTTGTTTATGGTGATGTTAGTGGCGATGGAGATATAAATATTGAAGATTTATTACAAATTAAGAAGCATCTATTAAATATAACTCAATTAGATGATGCATATAAAACTGCAGGAGATTTTAATTATAAAGGAAGTATTTCGGTTTCTGATTTAATAATTTTAAAAAAGCATCTCATAGGAGTTCAAACAATTAATCAAACAGTTGCTCAAAACGAAGGTATAGCAATGCAATATATTGAATTCAAAGGCTCATCGCTTGGAGACCCATCTTATGTTTCGTTTCCGCCAGAGGGGGATAATCATGATTTGATAGCAACATATAAAAATAACACAAATGAGATTCAAAGCACCATATTAATTGTTAATGTAGTTCAAAACGGTATGGTTATTTGTACATGTTATATTAACAAAGATTTTTCTCCTTATGAGGAATTTGATTTTACTCATACAATATATATACCTTCTACTAATGATGGCTCTATAGTTGAAGTTGAATTTATTTTAGTTGACAGTTTAATTTCAATGAAAACAAAACACGATACTGTCAAAAACAGCATTAATAATGTTAGATGATATATACAAAATAAAACTTAAAAATAACATAAAAATGCCTACTTAAAAATCTTAAGTAGGCATTTATTTTTAATGCAATATTATATTTTATTTCTCTTCCTCTGCTAATTGCTTGCTTTCCTCAATTACCTTAGCCGAAATATTTGCGGGTGCTTCTTGATATCTTGCAAATTCAAGAATGAAATAATCAAAGTAATTAGAAAATAACCATTAAATAATGTGTTCGTTATTCTTTTTGTATTTTCATTAACATTAAATCTAATTAATTAATATAATGTTAGTGATATTAAATTACAAAAAGAGGGTGAAAATTTGAAAAATAAATTTATTATAGCTTTTTTGTTATTGGCATTCTTATTTTCTTTTATGCAGGTTTTTGGTGCAAGTGTAATGCCTCAGTTATTTCAAGGGAACGACTCAAATCCAAATGATTATACACCCCCATCAGGCTGTATTCATTATGAAATTCCCAATAGTGGAACTCCAGGAACCTATACGGTAAAATTTAACAGCTCAGGACAAGTTGACCCAAGCGGAAATTGTAGTTTTACAGTAACTGTAGGTAAGCAAAGTGGACAATCTTATACAAAGGTTTTATCTTGGAGTAGTAATTTCCCGATATATGCTGTAATAGTTAAAGGAGGAAATGCTTTTAACTTATACCAATATCCTAACACTACAAGAGAAGATACTGATTTAGTTTCTCCTAATAATGCTTCAGGAAAGCCAGCTGATGTAAGCCATGTTTCAATTGTTATATGTAGTGGTAGTTGTTCATCGTCAAACTCATCATCTACCTCTTCTGTATGCCCTCCTACCCCCTGCGATAATTCAGGAATATTTTTAGTGTTTTTAATAATTTCTTTTTTCTTGATTGGTCTAATTGGCGGATTGCTTTATTGTTGTTGTTATAAAAAGCATCATAATAGATGTGAATAATTATATTAAAGTTTATTAAAAAACTAAAAGGGGCTGTAACAATGCACAGTTTTTAAGTCGCAAAACATCAAAAAAAATCTCACTTTCAAAATTGGAGGTGAGATTTTTTCATATAATTTTATTTTTCAAATAATTTGCCCTAATTTTGACTAAAAAACAAAAAAACAAGAGGAATTATCTCCTTGTGTCTTGCTCATTTGGTGGAGGTGAATTGTCAATATTATTAATGGCAAACATTAAACTTTGCAATACGAGTTTATTTAAAGATAATTTGTTTTTTGAAGCTAATAGCTCCATTTTTTCTACTAATTCAATAGGTAAACGAAATGTTTTTGAAACACTATCGTAACCTTTTTGTATTTTAAACATCATAATCACCTCTTGCAATTATTTTATAATATAAAATAATATAAATATAGACTAATTTTGTCTTGCAAAATTAGTTCACTTATAGTATAATAATATTATGAAGTGAATGTTATGGAATTATACAAAAAAATAATCATTTATAGCATTTAATTGAAATTTGGGTATTAAGCAATGCTTTAGAAGGAGGATATTATGGCAGTAAAAAATGTCTTTCAAAACGAAGAAAAAGAAAAACTGGCAGAAGAGTTAGAAATTGCCAATAAGGAACTTGCCTTTCAAAACGAAGAGAAAGAAAAACTGGTAGCAGAGTTAGTCATTGCCAATAAAGAGCTTGCCTTTCAAAACGAAGAGATTTTATATCTTAGCTATCATGATAGTTTAACAGGTCTTTATAACCGAACATTTTTTGAAGAAGAGGTAAAGCGACTTGAGGTTGACCGCCAGTTACCACTTTCTGTAATAATGGGAGATATAAATGGGTTAAAACTTGTTAATGACAGTTTTGGTCATGAGTTTGGTGATAAATATATTATTGAAGTTGCAAAAATTTTAAGAAACTGTTGTAGAGAGGAGGATATTATTGCAAGAGTAGGAGGAGATGAATTCTGTATTCTTCTACCAAAGTCCAATGAAGAAATAACACAAAACATATGTAATCGTATATATAAAGAGTGTAAAGAGCATGAAAAAAACAACAAAGATGAAATGTATTTTATTAGTATTTCATTGGGTTATACTACACGAACAATTGCACACGAGCTAATTGAAACTATTATGAAGGAAGCAGAAATGGCAATGTATAAGCATAAACTCTTAGAAACAAGAAGTTTGCGAAGTTCCATTGTATCTTCAATAATCAGCACATTGCGTGAAAGATATATAGAAACCGAAGAGCATAGCGATAGGATGAAACAACTTTGTCGTGCGACAGGTGTTGCTTTGGGAATTTCAATTATTATGCTTGATGACTTGGAACTGTTAGCTATGTTACATGATATAGGGAAAATCGCCATAAGGGATGTTATAATAAATAAGAAAGATAAATTAACAAACGATGAATGGAAAGAAATGAAACGACATTCGGAAATCGGTTATCATATTACACAATCAACCGTTGAATTTCAGCAAATATCAAAATATATATTAGCTCATCATGAAAATTGGGATGGGAGCGGCTATCCTCGGCAACTTAAAGGGGAAGAAATACCGCTTTTGTCTCGTATTATTTTTGTTGTTGATGCTTATGATGCGATGACAAATGACCGACCATATCGCAAAGCTTTATCTGAAAATGAAGCCATAAACGAAATCAAAAAGTGTTCAGGTACACACTTTGACCCTAATATTGCCAAAATATTTATTGAAAAGGTTTTGGGAAAAGCGTGGGAATAGTATTTTTATTGGTTAGTTTTAACTATATAAATAATTTATTTAATATAAAAATTGCCTGCTTTTTAAAAAAAGCAGGCATTTCTTTTAATTGTTTTTAAGCCTATTAAGTTAAGTCAGCAAAGCGAAAGCAACGGTTTTGTAGGGGCGATTATCAATCGCCCGTCTGAATAATAACAGTAAAATGATATTTTCGGGCGATTAATAATCGCCCCTACAACCAAAATCAAATATCATCATAGAATATCTTTATATTTTTGCTGACTAAAATTAATACCCATTTAATAAAATAAAGAAAAAAAGTTATTGATATTTGTAGTCTTATGTTGTAAAATAAACACAGAATGAATGATTGTGTTAGAAGGTGGCACCATTATGATAAAAAAAATTACAAGAGATAAGACTCTCAAAAATGCTTTAGCCTCTGTTAAAATGGAAGGCTTTAAAACTGATTTTGCACTTGAAAATAGATGCAAATTGATTATGCAAGGCAAATTAAACTTAAAGGATTGCGTAGCTCAAATTGCACAGAAAGGTGTATAAGCCATGAGTTATAGCACCGATTTCATAACAGATGATTGCTATCCCGATACAACCGTATTAATAAAGTTATACTAATTATTTATTGAAAACAAAACACGATACTGTCAAAAACAGTATTAATAATGTTAGATGATAAAACTAATCAATAACTGAAAAATAATATAAAAATGCCTACTTAAAAAATTCTAAGTAGGCATTTATTTTTAATGCAATATTATATTTTATTTCTCTTCCTCTAATAAATGCTTGCTTTCCTCAATTACCTTAGCCGAAATATTTGCGGGTGCTTCTTGATACCTTGCAAATTCAAGAATAAAACTTCCTCTACCTTGTGTCATTGAACGAAGGTCAATAGCATATCTGTGCATTTCAGCCATTGGAACTTCGGCTTCAACTATTTGATTTCCATCCTCAGAAGGAATCATTCCCAATATTTGACCTCGGCGTTTATTAATATCGCCAATAATATCTCCCATTTGATTATCGGGAATAAGCACCTTTAAATTGCCAATAGGCTCTAATAAAACAGGATTAGCTTGAGCTAAGCCGGTTTTATAAGCATTAGAAGCGGCTAATCTAAATGCCATTTCAGAAGAGTCAACCGGATGATAAGAGCCGTCAACCAACCTGGCTTTAAGGTTAACAACAGGATAACCTGCTAATACTCCGTGCAAAACACAATCTCTTAATCCCTTTTCAACAGCAGGGAAGAAATTTCGTGGAACAGCACCGCCAAAAACCTTTTCTTCAAAAACAAGTTCTTGCTCCTCAGAAGGCTCAAATTCTATCCATACATGTCCAAATTGTCCGTGTCCACCAGATTGCTTTTTGTGTTTGCCTTCAACTTTAACCTTTTTCTTAATTGCTTCTCTATAAGCAACAATAGGCAAAACAAGGTCAACTCCTGTTCCAAATTTATTTTTGAGTTTAGAAACTAAAACATCAAGATGCATTTCGCCCATACCACTAATAATATGTTGTTTAGTTTCTGAATTATTAATAAAAGTAAATGTTAAATCTTCATCCTTTAAACGGTGCATACCTGCTGAGATTTTTTCTTCATCTCCCTTTGCCTTAGGTAAAACAGCCATTGAAAGAGTAGGCTTAGGAAAGGTAAAACCTTGAATTGTAAGTTGCTTAGAACTATCGCAAAGAGTATCACCTGTGATTGTTTCTCCAAGTTTAGTAACAATAGCAATATCTCCGGCGGCAACCTTGTGAGTGTCAACCTGTTTCTTTCCTCTAATAAAGAATATATGTGCAATTTTTTCAGTTTGCCCTGTTCTAACATTAAGTAAGGTGCTATCGGACTTAATAGTCCCCGATACTACTTTCAAATATGACATTTTACCAACAAAAGCATCAGCAACTGTTTTGAATACAAGAGCGGCAACAGGTGCAGTTTCGTTTGCCTCAACTTTTATATTTTCGCCATTTTTATCTACTGCTTGTGTATTAGAAAAGTTAATAGGAGATGGAAAATACTTTGTAATTATATCAAGAGATGAGTTCACTCCGCATAAATTAATTGAAGAACCACATAAAACAGGCATAATTGCTCCGCTAATTATACCGGAGCAAAGACCTTTTTTAATGTCCTCACTTGTAAATTCATCGCCAGTGAAAAACTTTTCCATTAATTCTTCGGTTTCTTCAGCAATTGCTTCATTTAAAGCGGTTTTGCATTGAGTTGCTATTTCTAATAAAGAAGCAGGAATGTCAATTTCTTTTATATTACCTTTTGCATCACAAGTAGTTGCCTTCATATCAATAATATTTACAACTCCAGTGAATTTTCCTTCGTTAACAATTGGCAATTCAAAAGCACAAATATGTACACCGTATTTTTCCTTTAAACTATCATATACTTTAAAAAAGTCTGAATTTTCTTCATCTAATTTAGAAATAAAGAAAGCTATTGGTTTTTTATTTTTATTAGCTAATTTAATGGCTTTTTCAGTTCCAACTCCTATTCCGGATTTCCCCGAAACTAATATTAGAGCAGAATCAGAAGCACTAAGACCTTCAATAACCTCGCCTTCAAAATCAAAATAGCCCGGAGTGTCAATAACATTAATTTTGCAGTTATTCCATTCTACGGGCAAAACCGAAGTTGAAATAGAAATAGTTCTTTTAATTTCCTCTGCATCAAAATCAGAAACTGTATTTCCATCAGAAATCTTTCCCAAACGGTCAGTAGCTTTAGAAACAAAAAGCATTGCTTCAGCAAGAGATGATTTTCCACATTGACCTTGTCCCATCAGACAAACATTTCTTAAATTGGACGAACTGTAATACTTCATTAATAATTTCTCCTCTTGATATATTAAAATTTTTTAGAACCAAATTAACAGAACTAACAAAAATACGATAAGCAATTTGTTTAAATTAACAAATTCTATATCTACAATAGAGTTATTATATATTATTTTAATCAAATGTTCAATGTTTTTCAAATAAAATATGTTATTTTTTTTGCATAATTTAGTTTTTGTAAGAATATATTTTCATAGGATTAACAAATGAGAGGAGAATTGGTGTGGAAATTAAAGGTGATAATATTAAAATAACTGAGACTATTTTTGATGGTTTTTTTGAAAAAGGAGTTGAATGTGATTTTATAGTTCCAGATTATTATCCGGATATTCTAAAAATAATTTTTGTTGAAGCAGTGCATAGAATAAAGGGAAAAATAATTGGCAACGACAAGCTAACTATTAAAGGGGATTTAGAATTTAGGGTAGTTTATTATGCTGACGGTGATGGACAAATCAAGGTTCTTAATTTACCTTGTGAGTTTGAACACAGCTTTGATGTCAAGGGAATTAATAGTAATTCAATGGTTAAATTAAAAGTAAAGGTTGAAAATTCTTCGTGTAGGGTTTTAAATCCACGCAAAATTAGCGTTAAGGGAATTGTTTGTTTAGTGGCAAAGGTATTAGAAAACAAGGAATGTGAAACAGTTAAGGAAATTGGTAGTGAAGATTTTGAATTATTAACAAAGGAAATAGAGGTATATACTTTAAATAGCAAAGCTGAAAAGATTTTAAATATTTCAGAAGAACTCGAAATAAACTCGTCAATGCCACTTGTGAAATCTCTTATAAAAACAGATGCAGTTTTCAAAACAGAGGATATTAAGCTACTTAGCAATAAAATTATTATTAGAGGAACGACATTTATTAAAAGTCTTTATTTATCGGAGGATGATACAATTGAGGTATTTGAAAACGAACTTCCTTTCACTCAAATAATTGATGTTGATGGAGTAGATGAAAGTTGCGATTGTGAAATAAAATATGAAATTGATAGTGTAAATTGTTCTAAGAAGGAAAATAAAGATGGAGAAAATGCTTTGTTAACCTTAGATTTAAGTTGCAATTCAGTTGCAAATATCTATAAAAACAAATCCTTTAAGGCAATAATTGATGCTTATAATGTTGATTATGAAATTAAATTAGAAAAAAAGCAACTTAAAATTGTATCATTAATTGAAAAAAAATCAGATAGTAATAACAATAAAAATAGCTTGGATTTTGAAGACAGCATATCAAAAATAATTGATATAAAATTAGAGCCGTCAATTAGTAGTGCAAGTTTAAATGGGATGACGATGGTTTTAGAGGGAAGTATAGAAGCTAATATTTTAGCTTTTGACCTTAGTAATAATTTATTAAGTATTAATAAAACCATTCCATTAAGTTATTCCTCAGAGATAAAAGAAAAATGTGAGAATATGAGTTTTGAGCCGGAAATAGCAATAGAAGATATAAGTTATACCTTCATTTCGGAAAACCGAATTGACATTCGCTATGAAACTTTAATTAATACGGTTGTTTTGGGAACTCAGAAGGAGAGTGTGGTTTCTGAAATATTTTTAGATGAGACAAAGCCAAAAGAAAAGGTAAAAGCACTACCAATTACTCTTTATTTTGCAAAAAGCGGAGAAAGTATTTGGAGCATTGCTAAAAAATATAATGCTTCACAAGAAATAGTTAAAAAAGCAAATGATTCAGAAAATGAAATATTGTTAGAAGATAAAATGTTATTAATTCCAAGAAAAAAATATTAGTTTTGTTCTAAACTAAATATTGGTTTAGTATATATGTATTAACTATATTGCAACATTGGAGGAGCTAAAATGGATAAATCTACTATATATCAAGATATTGCGAAGCGAACACAAGGGGATATTTATATTGGAATTGTTGGTCCGGTTAGAACTGGAAAGTCAACTTTTGCCAAAAAATTTATGGAAACTCTCGTGTTGCCAAATATTAGTAACGAATTCAAAAAGGAAAGAGCAATAGACGAGCTTCCGCAAAGTGCGGCAGGTAGAACTATAATGACTACTGAACCGAAATTTATACCTAATGAAGCGATAGAAATAACTATTGCCGACAATGCAAGTTTTAAAGTTAGGTTAATAGATTGTGTAGGATACATAGTTCCAAGTGCCTTAGGGTATATTGAGGATGAAATGCCAAGAATGGTAACTACTCCGTGGTTTGAAGAGGAGATACCTTTTAATATGGCGGCTGAAATTGGCACACAAAAAGTAATAAAAGAGCATAGCACAATAGGTTTAGTGGTTACAACTGACGGAACGATTGGTGAAATACCAAGAAGTGAATATGAGGAAGCAGAAAAAAGAGTAATAGGTGAGTTAAAGGAAATCAATAAACCTTTTATAATACTTTTGAATACTGTTAACCCATCTGCAGACGAAACTATAAAAATCGCCTTAGAATTAGAGCAAAGCTATAATGTTCCTGTTATGCCTGTAAACTGCATTAATTTAGATGAAACTACGATTAGAGAGGTAATTGGAAAGGTTTTATTTGAATTTCCAGTAAAAGAAATTAGCATTAATATGCCTTTGTGGATAGACGCATTAGAACAAACACATTGGCTAAAAAGTTCAGTATACGGCAGTATAATGCAAGCAACTGAGGGCATTTCAAAAATAAGTCAAGTAAAAAAAATGCTCTCTAACATTAATACAAATGAGTTTATAACTATGTCTTCAATTTCAAATATTGATTTGGGAAATGGAAGTGTTATTTTAGAACTAAAACTTGCTGATGACTTATTCTATAAGATTATTGGTGAAACAACAGGAATTGTAATTAGCGATGAAGGTGAGTTAATAGCAACTTTAAGAGATTTATCTTTTGCAAAGAAAAAATATGATAAGGTTTCTGTAGCTCTTACTAATGCAATTGAAAAAGGGTATGGAATTGTAACCCCTGCTATTGATGAATTGACCTTAGAAGAACCGGAAATAGTAAAACACGGAGGCAGATTTGGAGTTAAACTAAAAGCATCTGCTCCTTCAATACATATGATAAGAGCAGATATTGAAACGGAAGTTTCTCCAATTGTTGGCTCAGAAAAGCAGTCAGAAGAGCTTGTAAAATATTTAATGCTTGAATTTGAGGAAAATCCGAAAAAGATTTGGGAGAGTAATATTTTTGGAAAGTCGTTACACGAGTTAGTAAATGAAGGTTTGCACAACAAACTAAATAGAATGCCAGACGATGCAAGAGGAAAAATTCAAGAAACCCTACAAAAGATTATAAATGAGGGCAGCGGAGGGTTAATCTGCATAATATTATAGAATAAAATATTTTTAATGAAATTTTCGCAGTTTTATTGTATAATAGTTTCCATAGAGGTTGCCTCCTTTTAAAAGGAGGTATCGCCAAAGGCGACGGAGGATTAATTCTATTTCCTTTAATTTTATTATCTTTGATAAAACCCCTTTCAAAATTCCACAAATAGTGAAATTTTGAAAGGGGTTAATTTATTTTTAATTAAATTGGGTGTTAATCAAGACGAGATTGTTCGCATAAACCATACTATGTGGTAATTGTCAAACCTCCGTCCCCTTGACACGCAATAGTAGAAATTAAATGGGGGTATTAAACTTCCTCATAATATTGCAAAAGAATTTTATCTACAATAGTAGAAATTAAATGGGGGTATTAAACTGCAAAAACATTAATAACTGCTTGGGGATCTACAATAGTAGAAATTAAATGGGGGTATTAAACAATTATATGGGGGGCTAATCATTTTATAATCTACAATAGTAGAAATTAAATGGGGGTATTAAACTAATAAATGGAGAATGGACTAATGCTATCTACAATAGTAGAAATTAAATGGGGGTATTAAACACAATTGAGGTAAAAACCGAAGCAATATCTACAATAGTAGAAATTAAATGGGGGTATTAAACTTAAACTATACAATTTAAACAATAATATCTACAATAGTAGAAATTAAATAGGGGTATTAAACTTTGTTATCGGGCAGTTCTCGGCTATATCTACAATAGTAGAAATTAAATAGGGGTATTAAACAACAACACCACTTTGTCCGGAAACAAATCTACAATAGTAGAAATTAAATAGGGGTATTAAACGATAGTCGATTTGAGCAAATTTTTAAACATCTACAATAGTAGAAATTAAATAGGGGTATTAAACATTTTATCCATTATTATAGAAATATTATATCTACAATAGTAGAAATTAAATAGGGGTATTAAACATTTCCATAAAAGAAGCACTTGACTACAATCTACAATAGTAGAAATTAAATAGGGGTATTAAACTTCCAACTCAAAGGGTGTCATTTCCCAATCTACAATAGTAGAAATTAAATAGGGGTATTAAACATATGAAGATTATTCAAAAGTT